>JBAVGP010000250.1:0-2011 GCA_049684955.1 Erysipelotrichaceae bacterium | reverse complement strand
GTATAGGAACCTGTCACCGTGTCATAGACATAACCGGATTTCGTATAGATCTTCGAACCGACGACGAAGAGGCTTTCCGCATCTTCATTCGCGATTTTCTGACGTTCGGAGTAATCCGGCTTCATTTTCCAGAAACCGCCAAATGGATTTATCCCATCATATCGATGATAGGAAACAGTAGCATCCGACTCGGTATAATAAATCCAACCTTTGAACTCGACGTAGCGGGCTCCGTTATTGATGTTGCCGCTGGTGTTGCCGACTTTGATGGTATCCGAAGTGAATTTGACGCACGAAACAAATACCAGAATGCATGCAAACGCGATCATAAGATATGTTGATTTTCTAACCATAATTACCCCCGTTTTTGGTAGTGGATAGCGAGTCTTCTCTTGGTTAAATCATAGGCTAAAAAATGCTTATTGTATAGATGCTTTCGTCGTATGAAATCCACTGAAAATCAAATTGAGGAAGAAAGACGAGCGGGCAGGAGGACATTACGGGAAGAACATTGTTTGAATAGATAATGGGATATTTGTTAATCGGTTAATCATTCTGTTGACCTGACAATATTTGAACCGTATAATTCTAAGGTGTATTTATTAAACGATGAATTTATATTATGATAAATCAAACGAGAGAAGGTTACTAATGAGCGCAAGATTATCGACCAGATTTTTCGGAACAGGGTTCTCCTCGCTGAAGCATCGCAACTTCAGATTATTTTTCATCGGCCAGTGCATCTCGCTGATCGGGACCTGGATGCAGAACATCGGGCAGACTTGGCTCGTCCTGCAACTCACGCATTCAGCCTTGAAACTCAGCCTCGTCACGATGATGCAATTTCTGCCGATGTTGGTTTTCTCGCTGTTCGCGGGGACTGTCATCGACCGCTTTTCAAAACGCAAAGTGTTGATCTTCACGCAGACCTCCATGATGGTTTTGGCGATCGTGCTGGCTACGTTGACCTATCTCAATCTCATCCAATATTGGCATCTCATCATCCTTGCCTTGTTATTAGGCATCGTGAACACGCTGGATATGCCGACCCGTCAGTCGTACTTCATCGAAATGGTCGGGCGTAAGGATCTGATGAACGCCATCGCCTTGAATTCGGGCATCTTCAATCTGGCGCGTGTCGTCGGACCTGCGATCGCCGGCATCCTGATCGGGTTGGTCGGCATACCGATTTGTTTCTATCTGAACGCGTTGAGCTTCGTCGCCGTCATCATCAGTCTCTTCATGATCAACACGCCCAATGACAAACCGGTGGGTGACAAGATCGAATCGTTCAATCAAGTAGTCGAGGATATCAAGAACGGACTACGCTATATCAAGCATTCCAATATCATCCTCGTCCCGCTGATCCTGATCGCGGTCATCAGTCTGTTCGCGATGAACTACAGCGTATTGATCCCGATCTTCGCTAGCCAGACCTTGGGTCAGGACGCGACTGGTTACGGATTCATCATGACCTGCATGGGTTTGGGATCGTTGACCGGAGCGATGGTGATCGCCGCCCGCAGCCAGTCCGGACCGAAACATAAGTATATGATCATCGGGGCAATTTCGACCTGCTTCTTCATGGCGATCCTCGGATTGGAACATACCTATCTGATCGCCTGCGTCACCGTCTTCGCCATCGGCTTAAGTTCGATCGTCTTCACCGCCTTGGCGAATTCGATCATCCAGCTGAATTCCTCCGACCAAATGCGCGGCCGCGTGATGAGCGTCTATACACTGGTTTTCCTGGGTGTGACCCCGATCGGGAGTCTTGCGACCGGCGGGCTGATCGAATGGATCGGCATTTCATGGACCATGATCCTCAGCGGTCTGGTCAGCATCGTCATCACCTTATTTACCGTCTACTTTCTGAGAAACAACCGGACGCCGAAAACGGCCTGATCCGGTTTTCTTTTGGCTAATAGGTCGGAATAGGTCCAAATCATGGAAAACATGAATGGAAAATGCTAAAATAAACTAAAGTCAGAAAGAAAAAGTCCATCCGTAT
>JBAVGP010000249.1:0-2789 GCA_049684955.1 Erysipelotrichaceae bacterium | reverse complement strand
CTTCAGGAGTATATTTGAGAATCGGATGGCGGGCTGCCTGGACATCATCGACCCGTTTGATCGGCATCGTAAGCGGGGCATCCAGCAACCGTTGCGGTGTGTGGTAGGCGATGAAGTGGATTTCACGCAGGACTTCGATGGCTCTGTCGAGGGTTTCCTTGCTTTCCGTTTCCGTCGGTTCGAACATGAGGGCTTCATGGACAATCATCGGGAAATACATGGTCGGGGGATGGATTCCGTAATCCAACAGCGCTTTGGAGACATCTTTGGCACTGACGCCGGTTTCATCTTTGAGTTTCTGGCAGCTGACTACAAATTCGTGCATACAAGCGCCTGGATAGGCTACAGGATAGAGATCGCTGAGTTTTGCCATCATATAGTTGGCGTTCAGAACGGCGTTCTCACTGGCTTCTTTGAGGCCCTCGCCGCCTAGGCTTAAAATATAGGTAAGGGCTCTGATATTGACGAGGAAATTACCATAGAAAGCGCGCAGACGGCCAATCGAGAACTCGCTGGAAATCGTGAGTTTCTTTTGTGTCGGATGCAGAGTGCCTTTAGGCAGGAAGGGGACAAGTAACGACTTGACGCCGACCGGACCGCTGCCTGGTCCGCCGCCGCCGTGCGGGGTGGAGAAGGTTTTGTGTAGGTTGAGATGGACGACATCGAAGCCCATGTCGCCGGGACGGGCGATGCCCATGATGGCATTCAAATTCGCTCCGTCATAATAGACCAGTCCGCCGGCTTCATGGACTAAACGGCTGATTTCCAGGATGTTGGGATCGAAGAGGCCTAAGGTGTTGGGATTCGTCAGCATCAGTGCGGCCACTTCATCGTTCAACACGCTCTTCAGTGAATCGATGTCGACGCCGCCTAACGCGTTCGAACTGACACCGACGACCGAGTAACCGGCCATCGCCGCGGAAGCAGGATTGGTTCCGTGGGCCGCGTCGGGGACGATGACTTTCGTCCGTTTGAAATCATCACGGTGGGCATGATAGGCATGGATCAGCAATAATCCCGTGAATTCACCATGCGCTCCGGCGGAAGGCTGAAGCGTGAAGGCATCCATCCCGGTCACTTCGCAAAGTGACGAGGAGAGTTGATCCAAGGCTTCCAAGGCACCATGGACGGTGGTTTCGGGTTGTAGCGGATGGATCTGCGCGAAGCCGGCTAAGGAAGCCGTTTCTTCGTTGATTTTCGGATTGTATTTCATCGTGCAGGAGCCCAACGGATAGAATCCGTTGTCGACGCCGAACGCATGACGGGATAACTCCATGTAATGACGGACGAGATCGACTTCGGCGACTTCCGGTAAGGCCGGGGCATCGACGCGTCTGAAATTCTCTTCGAGTTCGAATACAGGTACTTCAAGCGGAGGCAGTTCGACGCAACGACGGCCGAGACGGCTCTTTTCAAAAATCAGGTCGCTCATACGATCGCCTCCTTCAGAATCGACACGACCCGATCGAGGTCGCGCTTGGTGCTGGTTTCAGTGACGCACCATAAGACGCCATGTTCATCCAAGGGTAAACCGGAGAGGATGCCTTCTTTGCCCAGCACTTCTTCGATCTTGCGGGCGGTAAGCGGTCCGTCGGTCACGAATTCATGGAAGAAAGCGGAGGGGAAGCGAAGATTGAACCCGAGGGTTGATAGTTGATTGAACAGATAATGGGCTTTCGATGTGCATTGGATCGCCACATCATGTAATCCTTGCGGACCCAGCGCGGCCAGATACATGCCGGCCGTCAGGGCGCAATGCGCCTGATTACTGCAGATGGAACTGGAAGCTTTTTCACGGCGGATATGTTGTTCACGGGCTTGTAGGGTGAGGACGAAAGCACGTTTTCCGTCAAGGTCGACGGTCTGTCCGACGATCCGTCCGGGCAGTCTGCGGACCAAGTCCATCGTGGTGGCCATATAACCGAGATACGGACCGCCGAAGGCCATCGGCATACCCAACGGCTGGGCTTCGCCGCAGGCGATATCCGCGCCTTGTTCACGCGGGGATTTCAAGGCGCCCAAGGTCATCGGATTGGCGACGACGATGACTTTCCCGCCGGCGTCATGCACAAGTTTCGCCAAACCTTCCACATCCTCCAGGATTCCGAAGAAATTAGGCTGCTGGATGACGAGACATGCGGTTTCAGGTGTGAGGATTGTTTTAAGATGTTCAACATCGATCTTTCCGTCGCGCAGTTCGACGGTCTGCAGGGTGATCGGCAGCCATTGCGTATAGGTCTTCACGGTTTCCAGCGTCTCGGGATGGATTGATTTCGGCAACAAGGCGATCGTACGTTTACGCTCGCCGGTCATGTTGACCGCTTCGGCGACTGAAGACGCTCCGTCATAGACCGATGCGTTGCAGGCATCCATGCCCGTCAAAGCACAGATCGAACTTTGATACTCGAAGATGGACTGCAGGATCCCTTGCGAGAATTCGGCTTGGTACGGGGTATAGGCGGTCACGAATTCCGCACGTGAACTGAGTTGGCGGACGACGGCCGGGATGAAATGCGACTCGCTGCCGGCACCGCGCAGGATGACGTCATAGACGGTATTCTTGCCCGCCAGTTTTTTCATATGACGAAGCACTTCCATTTCGCTGATACCGGAAGGAAGATTCAACGGACGATCGAGTTTGACGGAGTCCGGAATGGACGCATAGAACGATTTCTCGTTCAGCCCCGCTTCCGTCAACATTTCCTTGCGTTGTTCCTTCGTGTTGACGACATAGGACGCCATATCAGTGTTCCTTCGCCAACAAGGCTTCGTATTGGGCTTTATCGAGG
>JBAVGP010000248.1:0-15565 GCA_049684955.1 Erysipelotrichaceae bacterium | reverse complement strand
ATGCGGCCTCTGGCTTACTTGTCACCTAAACAAGTACTGGAAAACTATACCTCAAATGTGTAATACATCATTTACAAACCTACATTTCCTTTTTATCGATGGAAATGGATGCATAACTTCCAATGTTTTTTCGTTTATTTTATCCCCTTTGCGATGAGCGCACGAAAAAGCGGCTTTTCGCAAAGCCGCTCTGTTTATAGGCATGGATTCAATGCAGATTTTCCGCAAGATCGATCAGTTGGTCGAACTGGATTTCCATCAGATTCAGATTATTCCGCAGCCGGCAGACCGCATCCGAAGTACTCCCGGCATGCTGATCGGAATTAGGAATATCGATGTGCTGCGCATGCGAACGCTTGCTTACGGTGAAATCCATCGATGCCAGCCGCTCGATCAAGGTCGAAAACCGTTGCAGTTCCTGCGCATCCAGGGATATGCCGAACTCCTCATTGATGAAGACGCAGTCATACGCCAGATGGATGATCGTCTTGATTCGTTTGACCATTTCATACAGAACATCCAGGTTCTTTTTCTCGCTGCGGTTTAACGGCAGCTTGTTCTCCTTCATCATCGTCTCGAGGTTGGCTTTGACCATCTCGATATCGTTGAACACACCAGCCAGGATGGACTGGGAAACCGGGTAGCCGCTGCTATGCGACAAGACCTCATAGGTTTTCCGCAAACCCGCCACCCCTTGGAGCTTGACGAACTCGAGCCGTTTCTTACCGATTTTGCGATAATAGATGATTGAGAAAAGGAAGTTGACGGTCAATGCGATCAAGACTCCCAACCCAAGCGCCGCGATACGAACCAAAAACGTCTGCAGCACACTCGGGACACCTTGGGCATTGTGTTGAAGCAACTGGGTCATATAGACGCTGGTGAAGATGGCGACCGGTGAAACCATGCGGTAATCGATCTTCAATGCGATATAGAGAGTCAGCCCCATCCCCAACGCGATCGTCAGGACACTGATATTGTAGCTCATCAGATAGACCAGCGTGCCGGTGCATAGCGCGGCCAGCGTGGATGCGGCCATCTGGTTGAGACCGCCTTTGAGCCCCGAGACATTCACGGCTTCAAGATTATACATGACCCCCAACAAGACGGAGACCATATCTAGCCGTGTGATCGAAAAAGCCCTGCCCAAGAGGAATCCGACGCTGATCGCGACCATCGACTTGAGGATATAAAGCCAGGAGTCCAACAGGACCGCTTCTCTTTTTAATCCGAATACTGTCAGTACCTTATCCATTTCAATCCTTCTTTTTCAGCAGTTGTGTGAAACCGCGTATCCAATATCCGTTCGCCATCGATACGACGGCATTCGCCATCCCTTCGCTAAGGGCGCCTTGACTCATCAGCATGGTAGCCCGCAGCGGCGTCGTCATCACGAACGACAACATCATCCTGAAATGATTGGTGTCGATTTCTTCTTTTTTGAAGCCGCCGGTCTTGATCAGCATACGTTTTGAGATCAAGGCCATCATCTGCCCGGCGAATGTGTCCCGCATATCGTAGATACTGTGCTCCAGCGTGAAATCCCCGCGCAACACTTTTTGGTCCTTGGGGATCGTTTTTCCATAAATGAGTTCGAAGTCTTGGTCGGTCGGTTTCCCTTCCAGTTTGCCATACCAGGTTTTTTCCCACCCGGTATCCAGCGGGATCTCCAGTTCGCCTTCGAAGTCGCATGCCAGTTTCAAACGGATGTCGCGGCTGGAGGAACCGATCAGAAAATCATGCCGTCCGTCGGTGAAGACGTAACGTTTCATCTGCGGACTGTAATATTGGATATCTCTGTCTTGAAGAATGATCGAGATTTCCTTTTCTTCACCGGGCTGCAGCGTCACTTTTTTAAATCCTTTGAGTTCCTTCTTGGGGAAGTAACTCGCTTCGCTGCGATTTGAAACATAGAACTGCACGATTTCGCTGCCAACACGATCGCCGGTGTTTTTCACATTGAAGGTCAGATTGCGCCGCCATAAGGCCAAGTCGCTGTATTCGAAGGTCGTATAGCTCAACCCATGACCGAACGGAAAGAGCACTTCCTGCTTGGCGCTGTCGAAATAGCGGTAACCCATGAAGATGCTTTCGCGGTAATTGACTTGGTTGCGTTCTTTTCCGTAGGTTTCGCTGGAAGGAATCTGATCATAAGACAAAGGATAGGTTTCAGCAAGTTTACCGCTGGGATTCACTTTCCCGAAAAGAACGTCGCACAGGGCAGGTCCGCCGGCCTCGCCCGGAAGATATCCGTTCAGGACACATGGGACTTCGATGATCCATGGCATTTCGACGACCGAACCGCCGGCCAGGATGACGATGAGTCGCTGCGTTTTGAGTGCGACCGCGTCGATCAGTTTATCGTGGGCTGGCGGCAGGCGCAAGGATGTCCGATCGAATCCTTCGCTTTCATAGTCATCCGTCAAGCCGATGAAAACGATTACTGTCTTGTCGGGTTGGATCGCATCGATCGCATGCGGGATATGTTGGATGTTGTTTCCATCCAGAATATCGTAACCGCGTTGATATTGATAACTGATTCCTGCTTCTTTCAGTCCGTCCAACAAGCTCTCCACATGATGCGGATTGATCTTGGAACTGCCTGATCCTTGATAGCGGGCTTTGTCCGCCAATTCCCCGATCACCAAGATTTGTGCATCCGGTTGAAGCGGAAGGATATGAGGGTCGTTCTTTAAGAGGACGATACTGTTGGCGGCGATTTTGCGCGCGAGCAAACGATGTTTTTCGACATCGTAAGCAGCAGATAAATGATAAGAAGGCATGGATTTCTCGATCAATGTTAGAACACGCAGTGCATTGGCATCGAGTTCTTCCATCGTCATCCGGCCGGTTTCGATCGCTTGTTTCACATCGTTGGCATAGGCTTGGTTGTTGCCCGGCATTTCAAGGTCCATCCCGGCTTTCATGTCTTCCACATGATCATATCCGGCGCCCCAATCGCTCATCACAAGCCCCTCGAAGCCCCATTCCCGACGCAAGACATCATTCAGCAGCCATGAGTTACAACTGCTGTGGACGCCGTTGATGCGGTTGTACGAGCACATGATCGTCCATGGCTGGCTCTTGCGGATGGCGATTTCAAACGGAAGCAGATAGATTTCACGCAAAGCCCGTTCATCGATATTACTGGAGCCTGTCATGCGCTGGAGTTCCTGATTATTGGCGGCGAAATGTTTCAACGAAGTCCCGATCCCTTTGGATTGCACCCCGTTGATGAAGGCCGCCGCAAGTTCCCCGGCTAAGACCGGATCTTCGCTGAAATATTCGAAATTCCTTCCGCAAAGCGGATTGCGTTTCATATTGACACCGGGTCCCAACAGGACGGATACTTGCTCGGTGATGCATTCTTCTCCCAACGCTTCGCCCATCTCATATAGCAGATCGATGTCCCAGCTGCAGGCGCTAAGACTCGCGGTCGGAAACGCGGTGGCTTTGACGCTTTCGGAGATTCCGAGATGATCGCCTTCCCCGGTTTGTTTACGCAATCCATGCGGTCCGTCCGTGACCATGATGGCGGGGATGTCGAATTGGGGATAATCTTCGATATGCCAAAAATCCTTGCCTGAACAAAGCCGGATCTTTTCTTCCAATGTCATTTTGCTTAGTATTTCTTTGATGTCCATCCCGTTCTCCGTTTTTACTTGTTTTGAATACCGATGCGGATTTGCGTTTATCGGTTCTCTTATGGTTTCATGATACACCATGCCCCTGCCTTTTGTCTTTCTTCTCTGCGACCTTCGGCGATGATTTCTTGTTTTGCCATGAAGCTAAGGACTTCAGCAACCCAATGTGAATTGTCGTCTTGCGGTTCTCATGGTACACTTTCAAAAAGAGGCCGCCTATGCAACTTCAATGGTACTACTTCGCTTCCTTCATTTCGGTATCGATCTTGTTGTTTTACTTCAAACCGAAATCCCAGTCGGCACGTTTTTCCTTCCTGCTTTTTCTCAGCGTCATCAATGCCATCGCGTATATCGTGAACTGGTGGTTCTTCTATATCCGCGGCGACAGCATCCTGACGCTGATGCCTTTACAGTTGTGCAATATCGCCGTTTTCCTGATTCCGACCGCCTTGATCACTAAGAAAGCGGTGCTGATGGATTTCGTCTTCTATATCTGCGGTCTGGGTGCGCTGGTGGCGATCCTGGTGGTCGGGAGCGATTATCAGGATACCTATTCGATGATGACCTTTTCATTCTATATCTTCCATTTCTCCGTTTTCCTGATTCCGTTGCTGAATTCGATCTGGGGGTTCCACAGACTCAAACCGAACTTGAAAAGCGCGCTGAATCTTACCGTGATGGTCCTGATCATCTCGGGTTCGGTCCATCTGCTGAACCTGCTGCTCAACAATGTCTATCATATCCCGGCTAACTACTTCTTCACCATGCGTCTGCTGGCGGCGCAGATGAATCCGGCGTTCGCTCTGTTCGCGAAATGGATCCCTTATGACTATTTTTATCTGCTGGTCGCCATTCCTATCCTCTATGCCTATATGGGTATCGTTTATCTGATCACCCTCATCCCGCGCAAGGAAACGACGCCGAATCATCGATAAATGTGCGTTTAGCGGACATTTGACAGACTATGTTATAATTCATACGCCACAAAAGCAGTCAGAGAAAGCAGGCATACCCTATGACAATCAAAAACTTCACGCAATTCGGACTTTCGGATGAACTCCTGCAGTCGATCGAATTACTCCATTATAAACAACCGACGCAAGTCCAGGCGATGCTGATCGATGCGATGCTGCACGGCAAGGATGTCGCGGTGCAGTCGCAGACCGGCAGCGGAAAGACCGCGGCGTTCGCGATTCCGATCTGTGAGATGCTCGACTGGAATGAAAACCGTCCCCAAGCTCTGATCCTCGCACCGACCCGGGAATTGGCCTTGCAGATTAAGGAAGATGTCTTCAACATCGGACGTTTCAAACGTGTGAAAGTCGCGGTGGTTTTCGGGAAATCCCCGATCACGGCGCAAATCAAAGAACTCAAACAAAAGACGCATATCGTCGTCGGAACCCCGGGACGCGTGATGGATCATCTTGAAAAAGGGACATTGGACCTTTCCGCGTTAAAATGGCTGGTCATCGACGAAGCGGACGAGATGTTGAATCTCGGATTCATGCCGCAGATGGGCCAGATCCTTCAATCGGTACCGAAGAAACGCCAGACGGTTTTGCTTTCCGCGACGATGCCGGAACAACTCCAGAACTTACTGACGACCTACAGTCCCAAAGCCCACCGCATCGTCATCGAAGACCAGGATCGAGTCTCGGACCGCATCGAACAATTCAAGTTGGATGTCACCGCGGCGAATAAGATCCGTATGCTGAAGGATGTGCTGACGGTCGAGAACCCCGACAGCTGCATCATCTTCGCGAACCAGAAAGCGACTGTCGATTTGATCCGCAAGGAACTCGCCGATCTGGGTTATCCGGTGCATAAACTGCACGGCGGTCTGGAACAGGATGATCGCATCATCGTCATCAACGATTTCAAACGCGGCGCCTTCAGATATTTGGTCGCGACCGACGTCGCAGCCCGCGGCTTGGATATCGAAGCCGTTTCCCTGATCGTGAACTTTGATATTCCGCTGGAAACCGAATTGTATCTTCACCGTATCGGGCGTACCGCGCGTTTCGACCAATCAGGTAAAGCCATCACCTTCGTGACCGGCAACCAGCATCGTCACTTACTGGCGGTCGAAGCGTTCATCGGACGCAGCTTGAGCGCTTATGCCCCGCCGAGTCCCGAAATCCTCAACGCCGCGAAATCGAAATTCGCCCGCACGGTCAACTCGCTGCCCAAAAGCAAAGGTCACAAAAGTTCCGATCTTAATGATTCGATTCAACGTCTGCAGATCAAAGGCGGGAAACTGGTCAAGATCCGGACGGTCGATATCGTCGGCGCGATCTGCGGTTTGGAAAACATCGAAGCGCAGGATATCGGCGTCATCCATGTCGGCGACCTGCTGACCACCGTGGATATCCTCAACGGCAAAGGTCAGCAAGTATTCGACCTTCTGCAGAATATCCCGGTCAAAGGAAAAATCCGCAAAGTCACCAAGATCGAAGCGAAGTAAGCAAACCATAATTAAAGCCCTTCAGCGATGAAGGGTTTCTTTTATTTACATTCAGCCCATGATAACGATATGCTATCATTGAAAAAGATAGATATCGATGTTTCTCATGAAAGGAGACGTGCGGATGCATACGAAAGATGCCAAAGGGATTCTGTCCCCGCAGAACGGGATGAACAATTATCGCGGATGTTCGCACGGCTGCATCTACTGCGATTCCCGCAGTAAATGTTACAGTATGGACCATGCCTTCGAGGACATCGAGATCAAAGGCAACGCCGCTGAACTATTGGAAGATGCGTTGCGGCGCAAACGGAAAAAATGCATGATCGCGACCGGATCGATGAGCGACCCGTACATCCATCTGGAAGAGAAGATCCACAGCACCCGCAGATGTCTTGAGCTGATCGAGAAATACGGTTTCGGACTGGCGATCCAGACGAAATCAGACCGCATCCTGCGTGATCTCGATTTGTTATGCAAGATCAACGCGAACGCCAAGTGCGTCGTGCAGATGACCTTGACGACCTATGACGAAGAGCTATGCAAGATCCTTGAACCATATGTCTCTACCACGAAACGTCGTTTCGAAGTGTTGAAGATCATGCAGGAACATCATATCCCCACGGTGGTCTGGCTGGATCCCCTCCTCCCTTTCATCAACGATACCGAAGAGAACCTGCGCGGTATCTTGAATTATTGCCATGAAGCCGGCGTCTATGGAATCATCTTCTTCGGGATCGGATTGACTTTGCGCGAAGGCAACCGGGAATACTTCTATGCCAAACTGGATGAACATTTCCCCGGATTGAAAGAAAAATATCAAAAGAAATACGGCGATGCTTATCAGGTGATGAGCGATCACAACGAAGCGTTGTCGAAGATCTTCCGTGATGAGTGTAAGCGGATGAATATCGTCAGCGACGTCAATCAAATCTTCGAATATCTTCATACGTACGAACCCGAACCGAAAGTAAAACAGATGGAACTCTTTGACTAGAGTCCCATCTGTTTATCATTTCAGGAGGTTCAATACGGCTAGACGCAGAAACTCCGCACAGCCTTTGACATTCTGATCGTAATACTCACTGAAGCGCTCATCCTCCACGTACATGCCCACCAACCCGGCATGCGCCTGAACCGAGTATTTCGGCCATGTATAGCTTAGCCATTCCTTGTGCAACCCGGCGATCCGCTTACCGGTTTCAAGATTGGGGTCTTCATGGTCGAGCACCGCTTTTTCAAGCGACGTCTTGATTTCTTGCCCAATCCGGTTCATCGCTTCAAAATCCGCAGGCTTCATATCCAGGAAGATCCGTTTGCTTTCCTTAACTGCTTCTTTCCCATATTCCATATTGATTTCATCCCCATACTTTTCGTCGTTTTCGCGCAGCATTTCGGCCCGCAGTCCGGCAAATTTTTCTTGATCGTTCATGAGCATCAACCCTTTCCTGGACCGTACGGTCTTTTCCACCGTATCGATCAAAATATTCAATCTGTCTCTTCGTTTCAACAATTCTTGCTGATAGTCCTGGATGATATGGATCGGATTGAAAGCAGGATTCTGGGTCATCCGCTTGATTTCCATCAAGGACATCCCTAAATCTCGGAAAAACAGGATTTCCTGCAAGATATCTACATCGGTCTGAGTGTAATCGCGTTATCCGTTTGTTTGGATCCGGCCAGGCGTCAGAAGGCCGATCTGATCATAATAGCGCAAGGTCCTGGGACTAACGCCGGCCAATGAAGCCAGTTCTTTGATTGAATATGCCATTCCTTCACCTCGCGATGATATCAGTATAAACGATTACGTTACGTCAATGTCAACAAGATATTTTTCAATCTTCGTGACTTTACGCGGATCAGAAAAAAATCCCGCTTATGCGGGATCAAGATGATTTCGTCTAGATGATGTCTTCTTTCATGCGATAGCCGACTCCGACTTCAGTGAGGATGTATTGCGGTTCGGCCGGATTCTTTTCGATCTTGCGCCGGATATTCGCCATATTGACCCGCAAGGCATTGTTTTCAAAGGTATACGGTCCCCAGATTTCTTTGGAGAGATAATCCAACGTGAGTACTTTGCCCCGGTTTCGCGCAAGCAACAAAAGGATTTTATATTCGATCGGGGTCAGATGGATCTCCTTCCCTTCGACCGTGACCAAATGTTTTCCGAAATCGATGCGAAGATTCCCGATGTCGATCTTGCTTTCGTCCGCTTCGGACTTCTTGTCCCCTTGTTTATGCCGTATCGCCGTTCTGACTCTGGCTAAAAGTTCGGAGGTTCCGAAAGGTTTGGTGATATAGTCATCCGCCCCCAAGTCAAGCGCCTGAACTTTTTCCTTTTCGAAGACCCGCGCTGAGACCACGATCACGGGAATATCCGACCACTGGCGTATCCGATTAAGTACGTCGATTCCGTCCATATCCGGTAATCCGAGATCGAGCAAGATCAACTCCGGGGCGAAAGATGCGGCCATTGTAATCCCTTCTTGTCCGGTCGCCGCACGCAGCACCGCATAGTCGTTGGATGTCAGCACGGCGGAAATGAAATTACTGATGGCGAGTTCGTCTTCGATGATGAGGATGGTCGTTTTATTCTTCATGTTGGAATCCTCCGTTCAAAGGCAGCATAAATCTGAAAAGCGCTCCGCCTTCCGGTCTGTTTTCGACTTCGATCTTCCCGTTGTGCGCGTTCATGATCGATTTGCAGATGCTTAATCCAATGCCCATGCCGCGTGATGAATCCGGACTTTTCTTTTTGTTGGTGATGTATCCTTCAAACAGGTAGGGCAGTTCATCCTCGGGAATCCCTTCGCCGCTGTCGCGGATTTCGAAAATCGCATCCGTTTCGTCAAGACTTACCTGTACTTCGATGGGTAACACGGACGATGAGTGTTTGATCGCGTTTTCCAGCAGGTTGATGATCACTTGCTCGATCAAAGTCGCATCCATCGGCACCAGCATCAGTTCATCAGGGACTTTGACTTGGATGGCGGCTGAGGGGAATTGGTTGCGGACACGTGAGACCGCTTCCGCCACCACTTCTTCGACCGCTTCCGGGGTCTTGTTTATCTTCAGAGCGGCATCGTTGATGCGGGTGACGAACAATAGGTTCTCGACCATACGGATCAGCCACTGCGCGTTGTCTTTGACCCCTGCGATCAGTTTATCTTTGGTCTGTCCATCCATGTTCTTGTTTTCCAAAACCGCTGAACTGGCTCCCAATATCGCGGTCAGAGGGGTACGCAGATCATGCGAAATCGCGCGCAGGAGATTACTGCGGGTCGCTTCCTTCTCGGATTCGACGACGATTTTCCGTTGTTCATCCGATAAAGCCTGACGTTCCAAGGCCATCGCCACCAATGAAGCGATCATCCGCAGGAAAGAACGCATCTCATGGTTGATGGTCGTACTGTTGATACAGGAGATCCCGATGACACCCAGGACATTGCCTTGGGACAGGATCGGCATATAGAAGGCTCCGGCCCCCATCAGTGTATCTGTCCCTGCACCAGCTCTTTTCTTATTGACGAATACCCAATGGGCTACCGCCTGCTCGTCAGCGTTCAGCATGAAGGATGCGTCCGCATCGGAAGCAAAGGGTTGATACGTTCCGGGTTTCCCCAAAATGGGATCTTCGCTGTAGAAGATGACGGATCGGCTGCAGATCGTCATGATATATTGATTGGTAAGTTCGATGATGTTTTCAAGTCCGCGGGTCACGAGCAACTTCTTGTTGATCTCGTATAATAACTCCGTCTTGCGTTCTTTCGCGACCGCGAATCCGGCCTGTGTCTTGATCCGTATCATCATCGTGCTTGTGATGATCGCCACAACCAGCATGATGAGAAAGGTTAACGGATAGCCGGGCTGACTGGCATCGAATGTGAAGTAGGGCTCGACAAACAGAAAGTTGAACGTCAGTACGCTGAGCAGCGAAGCTGTCACACCATAGATAAAGCCCGACGTGATACGTGAAATGATCAGGACTGACAGGATATAAACCATGATGACATTCTGTTCACCGATACCGAAAGAGCGCAATCCCAAGGATATGATCGTCGCCGATATCCATATCAGCAGCATTTTCGCCGTATCAGTCCATGAGAAGACCAGGTTGCGCTTGATATCCCTAAGGTCGGCCATCTTTTGGTTTTTCGCCGCATCGTTATCCGAAATGATATGGATTTCGGTGCTTGGCAGCAAAGTGATCAGTATATCTTCGAAGTTCGGTTTGAAATAGGTCCGCAGTGTCCTCTTATTCCGGCTTTTCCCGACGACGATGTTCGTGATCGAGAGGAGTTTCGCATATTCGGCGATGGTGGCCGCCACATCATATTCATTGAGAGTGATTTGCTGGCCCCCGAGACGGGCAGCCAGATCCAGGTTGTCACGGATATTCTTGACATAGGCATCACTGAAGTTTGAAGATTTCGGAGTTTCCACATATAAGGCTGTCCAAGGCGCATGGAAGGCGTCGGCAGTCCTGGCGGTCCAACGAATGCACTTGGCAGAAGACGGCGAGGGACCGACGCAGACGAGAAAACGCGTGTTGATTTTCTTGTCCGACGTACTGAGTTCACTCAGATTTTCCTGACTGATGATATCGGTCGTCTTGCGTAACGCGATTTCACGCAAAAGACGAAGATTATCGAGTGTGAAGAAATTCTGCATCGCGGTGACCGCGCGCTCCGGCCGGTAGATCTTGCCTTCTTTGAATCGACTCAACAATTCCTCAGGGTCGACATCCACCAACATGACTTTATCGGCATGGTCGAACATATAATCAGGGATGGTCTCACGGACCGGGATTTTGGTTATGTTTTCGATGATATCGTTCAGACTTTCGATATGCTGGACATTGACGGTCGTAAAGACGTCGATGCCGGCATTCAGCAATTCTTCGACATCCTGATATCTCTTTTTATTTCGTACGCCATAGGCGTTCGAGTGCGCCAATTCGTCGACGAGGATCAAGTGGGGTTTGCGCAGCAGCGCGGCTTCCAGATCGAACTCTTTGAGTGTCATGTTTTTATATTGGATCGTCTGCGGTTCGATGACCGGCAGTCCTTCAAGCAATCGCAGGGTTTCGGGACGGGTATGCGGTTCGACATATCCGACCATGACGTCGATGCCCGATTTCAGTTGTTCCTTGGCATCATCCAACATGGCGTAGGTCTTGCCGACGCCGGCCGAGTAACCTAAAAATATCTTGAGTTTCCCGGTATTGCTTTTCTCGGATGCTTTGATTTTATGCAGAAGTTCATCCGGGTTGGGACGTTGTTCCGAAGCGCTCATACTGTCACCGCCTTTCATTAATTATAGCAGACCATCCAAGGCAAGATTCACTTTTAATACATTGACCGCGGGTTCGCCCCAGATACCTAGCAATCTTCCGGTCGTATACTTCTGGATGATCGCACGGACCGCCGCTTCGCTGATGGCGCGGATTTGCGCGATACGGGCTACCTGGTATTCGGCTGCCGCGGGACTGATGTGCGGATCCACTCCGCTCCCCGAAGCGGCAATGAGATCGGCCGGAATATCCCGGGTGTTGCTTGGGTCGAACGTATGCCACCATAAAATCCTTTCCGCGACGATTTTCTTGTATTCTTCACTGACCGGTGAAAGGTTAGGGTGGTCAGCGGGACGGCCGATCATGTATTTCGGTTGCGTGAAAGTCTGCGCAATCAGCTCAGAGCCGTATTCCTTCTTCGTTCCATCTTTAAATGTGATCGTGAGCACGCTCCCGTTGGCTTGCTGCGGGAAAAAGACGCCGGCGATGCCGGTGATGACACCGGGATAAAGGATGCCGCAGATCAGTGTCAAAAGCAGAAAACTCATTAATGCCGGACGTAAGATCTTGTTTGATTTCTTCATTTCATTTTCCTCATCTCAGACCGAATACGGTCAGCAACATATCCAACGCCTTGATGGCGATGAACGGGGCGATGATTCCGCCCAATCCATAGATCCATAGATTTCTCGACAGAAGTTTCCCGGCCGGAAGTTCGCGATATTTCACGCCTTTCAATGCCAGCGGGATAAGCGCGATGATAATCAACGCATTATAGATGATCGCCGACAAGATGGCGGTCGTCACGCTGGTCAGATGCATGAAATTCAAGACCGCCAGTCCGGGATAGATGGTGAAGAACAGGACCGGGATGATCGCGAAATATTTCGCGACGTCATTGGCGACGCTGAAGGTGGTCAGAGAACCACGTGTCATCAGGAGCTGTTTCCCGATCCGCACGATATCGATCAGCTTGGTCGGATTGGAATCCAGATCGACCATGTTGCCGGCTTCTTTGGCTGCCTGCGTACCCGAGTTCATGGCGACTGCCACGTCGGCTTGCGCCAATGCCGGTGCGTCGTTGGTGCCGTCGCCGGTCATCGCGACCATATGCCCTTTCGCCTGGTAATCGCGGATCAAAGCCAATTTGGCTTCCGGTGTGGCCTCCGCGAGGAAATCATCCACCCCTGCTTCCGCCGCGATCGCCGCCGCCGTCATCGGATTGTCACCGGTGATCATGATGGTTTTGATGCCCATTTTGCGGAGATCTTCGAAGCGTTCTTTGACCCCGTTCTTGACGATGTCCTTCAAGGTGATGACACCCAGGATTTTCCCGTTTTTGGCGACGACCAACGGCGTTCCGCCGCCGTTCGCGACTTGCTTGACATATTTGTCACACTCTTCGGGATAGTTGCCGCCTTTTTTCAGGACATAATCGCGGATCGAGTCAGCCGCGCCTTTACGGATTTCGTTATCTTGATAATCGATCCCGCTTATTCTTGTTTTTGCGGAGAACTCGATGAAGGTCGCATTGAGTTTGGAGAATTCGCGTCCGCGGATTCCGAAGCGTTCCTTCGCCAGAATGACGATGCTTCTTCCTTCCGCGGTTTCATCCGCGATCGATGAAAGTTGGGCGGCATCCGCCAATTCTTGTTCAGTGACGCCTTTGATTGGAAGAAATTCACTGGCTTGACGATTTCCCAAGGTGATCGTCCCGGTTTTATCCAGTAACAGGACGTCGACATCGCCGGCGGCTTCGATTGCGCGGCCGCTCATCGCCAAAACGTTCGCTTGGTTGAGACGGCTTAATCCGGCGATCCCGATGGAGGAAAGCAAGGCTCCGATGGTCGTCGGCGCCAGACATACCAACAATGCGACCAGATTGGTGATCGACACCGCGCTGCCTGCATCGGCTTGCTGACTGGCGAATCTTGAGAACGGCAACAGGCTGATCGTGACCATCAGGAAGATGATCGTCAATGTGACCAACAAGATCTGCAATGCGATTTCATTGGGGGTTTTCTTGCGTGATGCGCCTTCGACCATCGCGATCATCTTATCCAGAAAACTTTCCCCGGCTTCAGCCGTCACTTTGACGACCAGCCAGTCGGAGATGACAGTGGTTCCCCCGGTGACCGCGCTGCGATCGCCGCCGGATTCACGGATGACCGGCGCCGATTCACCGGTGATGGCGCTTTCGTCGACCGATGCGGCACCGTCGATGACTTCGCCGTCCATCGGAATCTGTTCGCCGGCGCTGACGATGAAGATATCGCCTTTCTTCAGCGTGTTCGAGAGCACTTCAATATATTTCGTCGTATCACTCAAATCTGTAAGTTTCTTCGCTTTGACATCTTTACGGGCGCTGCGCAGACTGTCGGCCTGGGCACGTCCCCGTCCTTCGGCGATCGCCTCCGCGAAATTCGCGAACAGGACGGTGAACCAGAGAATCAGCGAAATCGCCAACGTATAGATGCCCTGATCATCCTGGATATTGAAGAAGGTCAGGATATACAATCCCATCGTCAGGATCGCGCCGATGTAGACGACGAACATGACCGGGTTTTTGAACTGCGTACGCGGTGATAGCTTGGCGAAGGACTGCTTCAAGGCATCCATCAAGATATCATTGAAACTTTGTTTGTTTTTCATAATTCCACCTTATCTCACTACGGAGAAGAATTCCGCGATCGGTCCTAAAGATAAGGCCGGCAGGAAACTCAACGCTCCGATGATGAATATGACGACGATCAATAAACCGATGAACATCGAATTGCTGGTGGAAAGCGTACCTTCCCCGGCGGAAACAGTCTTCTTGTTGGCGAGATTGCCAGCCAGGAAGATCGCGGCGACCATCGGCACGAAACGGGAAATCAACATGATGCTTCCTCCGACCAGGTTTGTGAAGCCTGTATTCGCCATATAACCTGCGAATGCGCTGCCGTTATTGTTGCCGAGCGAAGAGAAGGCGTAGAGGACTTCCGAGAAGCCATGCGCGCCTGAGTTGGTCAGCCAATTTGCTATCTGCGGCAGCATAACGGCTGTCGCGGTCCCCATCAATGTCAATAATAGCGGGGTCAGCACGATGATGCAGACCATTTTCATATCGAAGGGTTCGATTTTCTTACTTAGGTATTCCGGTGTGCGGCCGACCATCAATCCGGCGATGAACACTGTCAGGATCACGAAAACGATCATCCCGTAGAGTCCGCTTCCGATCCCGCCGAAGACGATTTCACCCAGCTGCATCAGAAACATCAATACCATTCCGGCCAACGGCGTGAAACTATCCAACATGGCATTGACGGAACCATTGGAAGCGGCCGTCGTCGCACTCGCCCATAAGGAGGATGAACCGATTCCATGGATGATTTCTTTTCCTTCCATATTTCCGAAACTTGCGACGCCTTTGAAAACGACGGAACCGATTTGTTCACTGAAGGTGACGGCGCTCAAGGCCGCGATGAAAAGAATCAACATGACGAGATAGATGGTCCTGCCTTGCTTCATGTCCTTCACGGCTTTACCGAACGAAACGCATAAGGCCGCCGGTAAAAGCAGGATGGACAATAGTTGAAGCAAATTCGATAGCGCGGTCGGATTTTCAAACGGATACGCGGAGTTCAACCCGAAGAAACCGCCACCGTTGGTTCCCAGTTGCTTGATGGCGATCTGACTTGCGGCAGGTCCGAGCGGAAGGATCATCTTCGCCCCGCTTTCAAGCGTTGTGATCAATTTGTAGGGATTCAATGTTTGGACCACGC
This sequence comes from Erysipelotrichaceae bacterium, assembly GCA_049684955.1. GTDB lineage: Bacteria > Bacillota_I > Bacilli_A > Erysipelotrichales > Erysipelotrichaceae > GWE2-51-13. The sequence goes on along the minus strand of JBAVGP010000248.1, from coordinate 397 downwards.
CCTGCGACACCAAGATGATTGCTAGCAATGCCGACAGCGGCAATAGGATGTAAAGTACGGAACGAACCAAGTCGTGCCAGAAGCTGCCGATCGTCGTCTGCTTTTTACGCGCGAAACCGCGGATCAAAGCGAATACCACCGCGATCCCGGTCGCGGCGGACACAAAATTCTGGACAGTCAGTCCAAGCGACTGCGTCAGATAGGTCATCGTGGATTCCCCCGCATAGGCTTGCCAGTTCGTATTCGATACGAAACTTGCGGCGGTATTGAATGCCAACTGCCAGTTCACGGATGTCAGATGTGCCGGATTCAACGGAAGAAGACCTTGAAGAAGTTGGAGTGTAAAAACGAACACCAGTCCGACGGCGCTGAATGCGAGTACACTCAGGGCATATAC
>JBAVGP010000247.1:0-5243 GCA_049684955.1 Erysipelotrichaceae bacterium | reverse complement strand
TGCGGACGGAAACCGGATCGATGACCGTGACGCGTTCGATATAGGTGCTGCCAGGGATCGTCGCAAGCATTTCGGACATGCGGATCGGTTCGCCCTGCAGCTTCACATCACGCCCGAAAGGCGATGTGGTGGTGACTTGGTTGGGCAGCGTGGTCGGGGCCATCTGGCCGCCGGTCATACCGTAGATGGCGTTGTTGACGAAGATGACGGTGATGTTTTCGCCCCGGTGTGCCGCATGGACGATTTCGGCGGTCCCGATGGAGGCCAAATCGCCATCGCCTTGATAGGTGAAGACGGTTTTTTCGGGATGAGTGCGTTTCGCACCGGTCGCAACGGCCGGGGCACGCCCGTGGGCGGCTTGGATCACGTCGCAGTTGAAGAATTCATAACTCATGACCGAACAACCGACGGATGCTATACCGATCGCTGTGTCCAGTAAGCCGAGTTCTTCCAGGGATTCCGCGACCAGACGATGGATGATGCCGTGCGTACAGCCCGGGCAATAGGTGAAAGGTACGTCGGTCAAACCGCGTGTTTTCTTGAAAACCGTTGTCATTTGCCTGTTACCTCCAGATGTTTCTTGAATTCGCGAACCAGTTCGGCAGGTTCGAAGATGCTGCCTCCCATGCGTCCGTAGAAATGGACCGGTTTGGTCATGCCGACGGCCAGTTTGACATCCATCAGCATCTGTCCGCCGGAGAGTTCCGCGACGAACACGAATTTCGTGCGTTGGCTGAGTTCGTAGATGGCTTTATAGGGGAAAGGCCACAGGGTGATCGGACGCAATAGCCCGACCTTGATGCCTTCGTTGCGTAAGTCGTCGATCGCCGATTTGACGATGCGCGACGGAGTTCCGTAAGCGACGAAGAAATAGTCCGCGTCATCCGTCTTGTAGGATTCGAACATCGTCTCGTTTTCTTCGATGGCATGGTATTTGGCTTGGAGATGGATATTATGCCGTTCCAGATCGTCGACGTCGAGATGCAGGCTGTTGACCACATTGCGCGGACGAAGCCCTGAATTTCCGTCGGCCGCCCATGGCGTGGGTTCGACTTCGATCGGATCGGGATTGAGGTCGACCGGTTCCATCATTTGTCCGATGAAGCCGTCCGCCAGAATCATGACCGGATTGCGGTATTTCTGTGCGACGTAGAAGCCTTTGCGGACCAATGCGGCCGCTTCCGCGATGCTGGCAGGCGCAAAGACGGGGACATGATAGTCACCGTTGCCGCCGCCACGGGTCGCTTGATTATAGTCGCCCTGCGAAGGTAAAATGCCGCCCAAACCCGGACCGCCCCTGCTTACGCTGACGATCAAAGCGGGCAGTTCAGCCCCTGCGCAATACGTGATGCCTTCTTGTTTCAATGCGATACCCGGGGAAGACGATGAGGTCATCGTCATCGCGCCTGATGCGGCCGCGCCGTAGACCATGTTGATGGCTGCGACTTCGCTCTCGGCCTGGACGAAAACGCCTCCGCTGGAAGCCATGTATTTCGCCATATATTCGCATAATTCATTCTGCGGCGTGATCGGATATCCGAAATACGCCCGGCAACCCGCTAAAATCGCCGCTTTGGCGATCGCTTCGTTGCCTTTCATCAGTTGTTTGGTCATATCAGTCCACCCTTTCGACCGTGATGCATACATCCGGACACATCAGTGCGCAGCTGGCGCAGGCGATGCATTTTTCCGGTGCGATGCAATGGCTGGGATGATAACCGATGGCATTCACCTTCGTTTGGTCCAAGGCCAGGATATGGACCGGACAAGCATTGACGCAGAGTTCACACCCTTTACAGCGGTTCTCATCAAACGTAACGATACCTTTCAAAAGGAATCTCCTTTCATCCATTCCGCCCGTAAAGCCCAATGCTCTACCGGCAAAATCGGAGAGTTTATTTCATGTTTCAAGTCTACCATAAAACGGCGATCAATCATTGTCCAAATAATCGGAATTTTCACTTTCTGTGCGAATTTTTCGATCTGACTATTCGAGCTGCGGATCAGCGACAAATCAGTCTCATCCAGCAGATGCGTGTTATGCACAAGTCCGGTGACGACTAGATCCTGAGCTTTCAGATCGGCGATGAACTGCTCAAGCTGATCTAGATGGCTTTCTTCGCGCATCAGGTTGATGACCAGCCAGACTTCGCAGCGATCCAGCATATCTTTAAACAAGGTCAGCGGATGCGTACCAGCGATACTGCCAGCCAGATCCACGATGACCCGTTCGCCGCGCTGGATGTAGACGCCCACATCCCCACTCAGTCCGGGCAGATCCAAATTGGTCGAATTGTTCGTGTTGTTCCCGATGACGATGACGCCGTGTTCCTTTAAAAACCCATGGATTTCACGCGGCCTGAAATACGGATTCAGGACATCGAGGTCCGCAAGAAAGCACGGTGCCTGGGTCAGCGCGTATTGGATCGCGAATTCGCTTTTACCGACCCCGTAAGGACCGGTGCAAATCACGGATTGCTTCATTTATGAAGATAGATCGAACTGATGGCGCTCATCATCTGGATGCGCTTCTCCGCCATCTGATCCGCCACCAGATACGTCGGGGTGTTGGTTTCTTTGGATGTGCGGATGATTTCGCGGATACGGTCGTAGATGATGTCGATCTGACGGATGACGGAATCGTAGTCGTAACCGATGATTTCCTGATAGACGTTGATCAGACCGCCGGCATTGATGACATAATCAGGGGCATACAGAATGCCCATGTCATGGATCGCCTGACCGTCGACTTCAGCATCTTTCAATACATTGTTGGCGGCACCGGCGATGATTTTGCATTTCAAGGTCGGGATGGTTGTCGCGTTGATGACTGCGCCCATCGCGCATGGCGCAAAGATGTCGACATCCAACCCGATGATGTCTTCCGTCGGCACAGCCGTCGCCTGATAGATTCGCACGACTTCGGAAACACGTTCCTGATCGATGTCGCTGACAAAGAGGATCGCACCTTCTTCGGACAGATGTTTGCATAAGTAGGATCCGACATGGCCCAATCCCTGGACGGCGATCTTCATCCCTTCCAGTTTCGATGTCCCCGTCAATTCCTTGGCGCAGGCTTTGATCCCTTTATAGACGCCCAACGCCGTCAAAGGTGAAGGATCACCCGAGGTGTTACGCAATCCTGTGACATGTTTGGTTTCCATATGGACGAATTCCATATCTTCCGGCGTCGTCCCGACGTCTTCGGCCGTGATATAACGGCCGCCCAACGACTCGACATATTTACCGAATGCACGCCAGAAGGCTTCGCGCCGAACGGTGTCCATACGTAATTTCTTCGAATTTCCGATCAATACGGCTTTCCCGCCGCCAAGGTTCAAACCGGCGCAGGCCGCTTTCTTGGTCATTCCGCGAGCCAGTCGCAGTACATCCAATACGGCGTCATCTTCACATTCGTATTCCCAAATACGGGTCCCGCCCAATGCCGGACCCAACACGGTATTATGGATACAGATGAGCCCTTTCAATCCGGAGTTGCGGTCATGCATATAGACGAGTTGTTCATAACCGTACTTTTCCATGTATTCGAACTTTTCCATTGAATTCTCCTCATGCGGTTGCGCATAGCGTCGGTCTTCTTTCTTACGACGGTAGACTCGAGGTTTCCCTTTTCATCCACTCAGTTTTGATACATAGCCTTTAACATTCTAAATCCGATAGTTATCGAAGGGTGAAATTCATTTCGACAATTATCGGATTTGGGTCGTGTCTCAAAGTGATTTGTTTTCCGGCTTTTACCTCCGCAGATCTCATAATCGCCCTGCATTTCGCTTATTTCGCGAATGTATGCGCTTACTTCGCTTATAGTATAGCAAACTTTCCCCGTTCGTCGACCCAATCGGAGCGAATTTCGATGTGAGAGTTCGATGAAATCGGAACTTCCCTGTACCTTTTTCAGTCCTCTTTGAAAACGATTCGGAGAATCCTCTGAAAACTATGAAACATTCCGGTTTCAAGGCGACATCTTGTGAAGGAATGCCATTTTGACAGGATTCAAGCGATTCGTTGGCTTTTTGATCTGGATGAAGCGGATTTGAAATTCCAAACGTTTCATGTATACTATGAGAGAAATATCTATCCGCGGACAAACGCGGTTCATAAAGGTGCGACCATGCTCAGTGAAAAAGTGAAGATCCAGTTGTTGGTGAAAGTCGCGAAACTCTATTATATGGAGGGACGCAACCAAAGTGAAGTCGCTCAGATTTTGGGCGTCAGCCGTTCGCTCGTCAGCAAGTATCTTTCGGATGCGAAAGAGCTGGGGATCGTCGAGATCAATATCCATGACTTACTGACGGAAGATATCAATCCTCTGGAAGTGCTGGTCGACCGTTTCAAACTGCAAGGCGGGAAGATCGTCCCCTTCAGCACCAACGAAGACCTGATGAACCAATGGCTGGTCGACCAGGCGACCCAGACCGTGATTCAGAACCTCGAAGGCCGCGACCATGTGTTCGGGCTCGGCTGGGGATCGACGATCGGCGATGTCGTCTCCAATATCGCACGGTCCAGTCTGAACCGCAATCTGGCCGGCAAGATCGTTCCGGTCATCGGGAACGCCCCGACCTCCAACCGCAATTACCATACCAACGAGCTCGTGCGCATGCTGAGCGAGAAGACGAGCCTGAAACCGACGTATCTCTATGCCCCGGTCATCTGTTCTTCGGAAGTCGAACGGGATGCGTTCATCAGTGCCGAAAGTTTCCAGGAAGTCGAGAAGATATGGAACGAGCTTGATACGATCCTGGTCAATATCCGCAACCACCCTTCCGTCCCCGACTTGGCGACGGTCGCCCGTTTCGGGGATCGCCTGCACGAACAGAACGCCGTCGGGATGTTGTTGGGATACTACTTCGACATCCACGGGAAGATCATCGACGGGGACAGCGATTATGCGATCCAGATCCCGCTGGCGCAGATCAAAAAGACCAAGCGAGTCATCGCGCTGGCCAGTTCGCGCGTCCGTCCCGAAGCGATCATCGGCGCCCTCCACACCGGCTTGATCACGCATGTACTGATCAACCGCAAGGCGGCCGAGGAGATCATGAAGAAGCGTTGAAACGTTCATCCGCATCCAAAAAAAAGCAAATTACCGATTGGAATTCCGCCTTGGAATTCCTTTTCTTTTATCAATATTTGTCACTTGTAATGTGAACATTTTTGACATATGACAAGTTTGCCATTTTCGATTGACATATGTTCTCGCACTATGCTAAATTCTAATC
>JBAVGP010000246.1:0-13185 GCA_049684955.1 Erysipelotrichaceae bacterium | reverse complement strand
TTCTAAAAGTGTTACACATTTGTTACACTTGAGCCTTCGGACATGCAAAAAAGCCTTTCGTGAAAGGCTTTGGTGATTCATGGTGCCGACAACAGGAATTGAACCCGCAACCTACTGATTACGATTCAGTTGCTCTACCAATTGAGCTATGTCGGCACGCGCACAAGTATCATACGAAAACACGGGCGACCTGTCAATGGTTTTCTTACCTTTGGAAAGACGATTTTTTCCCGATTTTTCTCCGAATATTGCCTTTGTAAAGCCGTTTATTCGGTGCTTCCGATGATCTGCGAGACCGTCAGTTCGTCGTATCCCGTCTGCATATCAAACGACCTGTGCAGGGTCCATTCATCGGAGAAATCGGCGATCACGACTTCGCAGGTCGTGTTGACCAGCGTGCCTTCTTTCAGATGTCCGCCGAAAGGTTGGTGGTCGTTATCGATGCACAAGATGTGCAGATGATCGCCGTCGGAGGTGATCGTACCGGTTAGGGAAACGATTTCCATGTCGGCTTGCTTTGTCTGCATCGTCTTGCCGTCAGCGATCCTTACGACCGCCGTAGATACACATCCGACTGCGGAAATGATGCAACCGGATTTCACATTGGCACTGCGGCAGTGTGAATTGATCTCTTGCCTAAGGTCTTGCTTAGGTAATATTCTGAATACCAAGGTTTTCATTTGCGTACCTCCGTACTCACTATACCATAAAATAAAAAACCATACGCTGCCAGTATGGTTTTTTAAATAGAACAAGGACATTCGTTTTAGGGGGAATTGAGATTGCTGCTCTATATAGCTTTTGGCTATAGACAGAGTATAGAGCTTCATTGTGTAAATCGCATGTAAGAATTGTGTAATAAATGTGAATTATTTCAGAGGAATCAAGTAATCGAGAATCGCGTTCCCTTTGCCTTTTTCCTGTTCCGCCACGAAGCGTTCCATCGTATAGATTTCGATCCCGAAGAGTTGGGAGTAATCCGCTTCAAATCCGAGATCCAGCAATTTGGCTTCGGTCAGGTTCGGCGCTTCTGCATAGATTTGCGGGATGGGACCTTGGACCCAGGTGATGATCGCTTTGCCTGCCGGGAAATCCACAAAATCATATCCTTCAGTCGGGGCATCGGCTTTCAGGAAGGTCCCGACGATGTAGCTGAACGAATCCCCGTCCCAGCCATACATGGCGCCGATCGTATCGGGATGCAGATCCTCCGAGAAGTGCTCGGGATTCATCAGTTTTGTAAACAAATCTTCCGCGAAGCATCTTTCCCAGAGTTCCGGGATGTCTTTGGATAACGCTTTCGTCCGGATCATCCTGCCGACGATCTTGCTGGCTTTATGCTCGATGATTTCATGATGCGTGAGTTGTACCATATCTTTCCTCGCTTGTTTTTTCCATTGTATCACAGAAAGAAAAAACACGGTCACCCGTGTTATTCTCCGACTTTTGGTGGAGCTGAAGGGGCTCGAACCCTCTACCCCAACGCTGCCAGCGTTGTGCTCTACCAGATGAGCTACAGCCCCAAAAATCAATGGTCGGGACGACGTGATTTGAACACGCGACCCCTTGCTCCCGAAGCAAGTGCACTACCAAGCTGTGCTACGTCCCGAAAAATAAAAAAAATCATGGCGCGCCCGACAGGACTCGAACCTGCAACCTTTTGAATCGGAATCAAAAACGCTATCCATTGCGCCACGGGCGCCCAAGAGCTGATCATAGAAATGGTGGACGCTAAGGGGCTCGAACCCCTGACCCCCTGCACGTCAAGCAGGTGCTCTCCCAGCTGAGCTAAGCGTCCATATCCATTCACTGAAGAGCGCATTGTTATGTTAGCATACGCCCCCAAAAAAGGCAAGTATAAATCATGCAAGAACGGCATTTCAACGTGATTTCCGCACGTTTTTCAGCGTGATAACGGATTTTCAGGAAGGACGGAAATCACCGATGCACTCAAACGAACGATCAGCGTTTCGCGTGTCCTTTGAAACGATACATCCGGTCATCCGCCACTTTGATCAGTTCATTCATCGTCCCGCCGTCTTTCGGATAGTCGGCGATACCGAAACTGAACTGACAAACAACCTCATCCGAACCGACCTTCATAGGTTCATCGCTGAGGCGACGTAAAAGATTTGCGAATTTCTCTTCCAGCAAGGCATGATCGGTATGATAGAAGATCCCGATGAACTCGTCGCCGCCGTAACGCGCGATGAAATCACTGCTGCGGGTGTTCCGTTCAAGTTCCTTCGCGATGTGCTGGATCGCCCGGTCGCCGACCAGATGTCCGTAACAGTCATTGATCGTTTTCAGATTGTCGATGTCGATCATGACGATATTGAAATCATCTTCGTAGCGTTGCGCCAGGTCTTTCACCAAGGCGAACTGTTCTTCGAAGTAGGTACGGTTATACAGGTTGGTAAGACGGTCGTAACGGGCCAGGAACGCTTTTTCCTGATAGGAGAGGTGGTTGGCCAGCGCGATTTCGATCGTGTTGCGGATGAATTCCATCGAACGCTCGTCATCATCGTCGAAAGCGTCGGTCTCCAGCGCATCGATGCTGATGATGCCGAAAAGCGAACCCTTGATGTAGATGGGGGCCGAAATCGTCGATTTGATGAATCGCTCTTCGCCGTAGATCGTCCGGTTCAGATAGTACTTCCGTATCGAAAGCAAGTCCGGGATCCGTACGATGCGGTCCATCCTGCCCTCGGTCAGCTGATAAATGAAGGCGTCTTCGATCGGCAGTCTGAAGTTGATGATGTCCGCGTCATATCCGACGTACGAAGCGACGGAGAAATAAGTGCGTTCTTTCATCAGAATCGTACCTAATGAACCATTGGTGAGAGCTTTCAGGGCGTTGTCGAGGATCAGTTTGAAAAGCTGTTCCAAATCTTCGCTTTCCAGAACCGACTGCGTCACTTCCAGCATCAGCATTCTCAATCTCGATATGCGTGACAGATCTTCCTTTACCTTCTTCTCTTCGGTGATGTCGCTGATGGATGCCAGCACGGCGTCATAGCCGCGGTAGTGGACCGCCTTACCGCTTAGTTCGACCCAGCAGTCAGGTTGACCTTCGCGGTGGAAATCGACTTCCAGCGATGCTTGGCGTTTCGTCTGCAGCGCGGTTTTGACATAGGCGAGGACACGTGGATCGCGTGTGAGTTTTTCAACATTGATTTCGGAAGACGGATCGGTATGCAGCAGGCAGAGTTCCTTGAAACTTTCGTTTACGTAAAAAATATCCGCTTCGTTGAAAAGGATAATGGGAAAAGCGATGAATTTTTCGAAACTCTTCAGTTCATCGATATCGATATTCTCAATCTTGAATTTCTCGGTCATAGTTCCCCTTTCGAAGAGCGGACGTCTTTCCCTTGCGTTGCGTGATATGGGCAGATGATGATCTGTCGCCATGGATTATTATACCATCTTTATTCCGTGAAGATAAAGTTCCATCGAATTACCGAGTTTATATACATCGAATTACCGAGTTTATATACGGCCGATAAACTTATCGGATCCAAGGGTCAACCCTCATTTGCGGCGCAGCTGCAGGATCGTTTCGCCGGGATTGGCGGAGACGACTTTCTTCACGATGCGCGGATGTTCGTAGACGTTGCGCACATAGCCCCGCAGTTTGGTCCCCAGATGATAGCCGTGGATCACGACGACTTCGCGTGTGTCATTGTCCATCGCGTTCAGCCGGAAATTCAGGACGAACTCGGCTTCCTTGCGGGTCAGTTCATGCAAGTCGATGGTGGCGATCATGGGGTGAAATACGAGCGCATGAATTGTTGGAGCGCATGCATGGTCGCTTCGCTGACCACATGTTCCATTTTGCAGGCATCGTCTTCCGCGACCGGTTCCGCGACGCCCAGGACATCACGCAGAAAAACCTGCAGCGTGCGATGGCGGTTGAATATCCCGTCGGCTCTGGATAATCCTGTTTCGGTCAGATAGATCAGCGCATAGGGTTCCTGGGTGATCCAGCCGCCTTCGGTCAGATTACGCAAAGCGCGGTTGACACTCGGTTTCGCGACCTGAAGCTGGTTCGCCACGTCGATCGAGCGGACCCCCGTCTTACCTAAATCGCTCAAGCGATAGATCATTTCGAGATAATCCTCGGTGGACGGAGACAAAGGCAAAGGTTCGGACATTTCAGCACCTCCTATTTCGGATGCAAGACGTTGTGCAGCTCGTTCTTGAGCTCTTCGGGGGTGCAATGGTCACAACCTTTTTGACCTTCGCTGCACCCTGCGCACGATGGGGATGAATGACAATCGTTGGGTTTCTTCTTCAGAAACAAATTATAGGTCAGCGCGATGAAAACCACAAGTACGATCGAACCGACGATGATATCAGCCATTGGAACCTCCTAACTCAAGCCGAAGAGATGGCCGCCCTGATAGATCAGAAACGCGACGAGCCAGGCTACTCCGGTTTGGTAAAATACGGTGATCAGCGTCCACTTCCAGGAATTCATTTCACGTTTCAAGGTGACGAAAGCGGCGATGCAAGGGGTATAGAGTAAACAGAATGCCATGAAGGCATAGGCGGACAAAGGGGTGAAAACGGTCTGGAGCGGGGTGCTGAGGGCGTTGGGATTGGTTGCCATCGCATCGCCGACGCCATAGAGGACGCCCATCGTGCTGACGACGGCTTCCTTCGCGGCCAAACCGACGATCAGCGCCATCGAAGCGCGCCACTCACCGAAGCCTAGCAGGGTAAAGACAGGCGCGATCGCCTTGCCGATCCCGCCGATGATCGACAGGGAACTGTCGGATACCATGTGGAATCCGAAGTCGAACGAACTCATGAACCAGATGATCATACTGGCGAACAGCAGAACGGTGCCGGCTTTGATCAGGAAACCTTTAACGCGTTCCCAGGTATGCATGAAGAGATTGAACGGGGTCGGCATGCGGTATTCGGGGAGTTCCATGATGAAATCGGAAATGCGTCCTTTGGTGACGAAACGTTTCAGGAACAGACCGGATAACAAAGCGACCACGATGCCCAGGATATACATCGAATAAACGACGATCGCCTGGTCATGCGCGAAGAAGGCAGCCGCCATGACCGCATAGATGGGGAAACGGGCGCCGCAGGACATGAAAGGCGTGATCATCATCGTAAGACGACGGTCGCGCTGATTGTCCAGCGTACGGGACGCCATCAACGCAGGGACGGTGCAGCCGAAACCCAGGATCATCGGGATGAAACTTTTCCCCGAGAGTCCGAAACGCCGCAGCATACGGTCCATGATGAAGGCGGCGCGGGACATATATCCGCTGTCTTCCAGAATCGAAAGCATCAGAAACAGAATCGCGATTTCAGGCAGGAAACTCAAGACGGACACGACCCCTCCCAACATCCCTTTGATGACCAGGGAATACAGCCAGGGCGAAACATTCATGGATAAAAGCAAGGCAGACAGATTGGCGACCACCAGATGGTTGATCAGGTATTCGAAGACGGAACGGATCGAGTTGCCGATGGGACCGAAGGCCACAATGAAAACACCGTACATGATCAACAGGAAAACCGGGATGGCCAGGAAACGATTGGTCACCAAGGCGTCGATGCGATGCGAGGCGCTGGGCTTGGCAGCGGTATTCTTGACGAGCACATTATGTACGATCCGTGTGATGTATTTGTATTTCTCGTCCGAGATGATCATATCGCGGTCGATCGGAAAATCCTTGAGCCGATGTTCGACTTCTTCGTTCAGTGCCGCCATCTGGATCGGTTCGTGGAAATGCCCGTCGATCGCGCTGGGTCCTTCGTCGATGAAACGTAAAGCATGCATTTTCGGACTGGTTTCAACCCCGAGTTCCTTTTGAAGCCTATCGACCAGTTTCAAAATGACCGGACTGTAGATTCCCTTGAAAGGCGGGACGCTTTGGTCATGAGATAGGATGGCTTGGACCAGTTCGTCGACGCCGGAACCCTTAGCCGCGGTGATGCCCACGATGGGGACGCCCAGTTCCTTCTGAAGTTTTGCTACATCGAGCGTATCTCCTCTGCGTTCCAAAACATCCATCATATTGAGGGCGATGACCATCGGTTTGCCGACCTCAAGCAATTGCAGGGTCAGAAAAAGATTGCGCTCCAGATTGGACGCATCGACGATATTGACGATCAGTTCCGTCTCCACACTTTCCACATATTCCCGTGCGATGACTTCTTCCAGCGAATAGGTCGACAAGGAATAGATGCCGGGCAGATCCGTGACTTGGATTTCAGTCGCTATGTTGCGGACTTTCCCGCTCTTGCGCTCGACCGTCACCCCCGGCCAGTTGCCGACATATTGGTTGGAACCCGTCAATTCGTTAAAAAGGGTCGTCTTCCCGGCATTCGGGTTGCCGACCAACGCGATTTTAATGCTCATCCGCGATTCTCCGGACGATGATTTCAGAGGCTTCCTGCAGGCGCAAGGTGAGTTCGTATCCGCGTACGGTCACTTCGATCGGATCGCCCAGCGGAGCGTATTTTTTGACGAAGACTTCGGTCCCCATGGTCAGTCCCATGTCGATGATGCGCTTACGCAAAGCGCTCTTCTTGCCTAACCCTTCGATAATGCATCTCTGTCCCGGCATGATTTCTTTGAGTGTCATAGCGGCCTCTTCTCTAAGTTAGTCTGTGCTAACATCGATAGTATACCACGTTTGAAATTGATATCAAGCCGGATTATAAAAAGACTTCCGTTGGACGGAAGTCAGTTAGACAGGGTGATTTCATCCCCCGGACGGATCGTTCCGGGATGCAGGACTTTGGCGAAGATCCCTTCGCGCGGCATGATGCAGTCGCCGACCAGCTGACGGATCTGGCAGCCGACATGGCATTCTTTCCCGATCTGGGTCACTTCCAGCTTGACGTCGTGGATCTGCAATATCGTGCCGATCGGCAAGGTGAAAAGTTCGATCCCTTCGGTGGTCAGGTTTTCCGCGAACTTCCCGGTACAGAGACCTTGGACGCCCATGGCGGTCATCTTGTCGATGCTTTCCTGACCCAGCAGGCTCACTTGGCGGTGCCAGTTGCCCCCGTGGGCATCGTCTTTCAAGCCCCAGTCGACGATGAACTCGCCTAAGGGGATGGGGTGTTTGATGACCCCTTTCTTTTCGCTGATATTGATGGCGGTTACTTTGGGCATATCATAATACCTTCCTTTCGCGGATGAATTCACCGGATTTTCCGCCGCTCTTCGTTTCAAGGCGGATTTCGGAAATGACGACGTTCTTGTCGACGGCTTTGACCATATCGTAGATCGTCAGACCTGCGATGGCGACGGCGGTCAGGGCTTCCATTTCGACGCCGGTTTTCCAGATGCATTTGACGGTCGCGGTAATGTGGATGCATCGGTTGGGGGCATCGATGGTGAAGCCGACGAATACCGCGTCCAGCGGCAGATTGTGACACATCGGGATCAATTCATGGGTGCGTTTCGCACCCTGGATCCCGGCGATGCGCGCCGTGGCGAAGACATCGCCTTTTGGTAATCCATTGTTCTGGATGAGATCCAGCGTCGCCGCGTCCATCGTGACGATGCCGGACGCCGTGGCGATGCGTAAGGTATGCGTCTTTTCGCTGACGTCGACCATCCGCGCATTGCCTTTTTCGTCTAGGTGGGAAAGTTCCATTTCAGCCTCCGATCCGGTTCATATTGCGTTTTGAATTGAACTCGATATTGAAATTATGTCCGCGTGGTTTGCGGAAGATGATATCGGCGATCGTCGCATCGAATGCGTCGTCGTCGAGAGTGAAGAAAGGTTTGATGTCGACTTCGCCGTTATGTCCGAGGCAGGGGCGGATTTTCCCGTCGGCGGTCACGCGGATACGGTTGCAGTCGTCGCAGAATTCATGGCTGATCGGGGAGATGAAGCCGATCCGGCCTTGATAGCCGTCGATACCGTAATACACGGCAGGTGCGCCTTGTTCGTCGCGCTGCAGAGGTCTCAACTGCGGATGTTTGGCAAGCACTTCGTCGCTGGTCAGAATCTTCCCGCGGTTGGTTTCGCCGTATTTCCCGATCGGCATCAGTTCGATGAAGCGGATATCGATCGGACGGTCTTTCGCCAATCCGATCAATCCGTCGATTTCGTCGTCGTTGATTCCGCGGATGAGTACGGTGTTGATTTTGATCGGCTGTAGTCCGATCGCCAAGGCGTGATCGATGCCTGCCAACACGGTTTCCAATTTTCCTCCGCCGGTGATTTCCGCGAATTTCTGCGGATCGAGCGAGTCGAGCGAGATGTTCAGGCGATGCAGTCCGGCTGCTTTGAGATCATCGGCCAAGGCGGACAGACGCAGTCCGTTGGTGGTCATCGACAGATCGTCGACACCGGGTAATGCGGCGATGCGGCGCACGATTTCAACCAAGTCTTGACGTACCGTCGGTTCGCCGCCGGTGATGCGTACTTTGCGTATGCCGACGCGCACCATCGCACGGACGGTCTTGACGATCTCGTCGACCGACATTTGGTTCGTGTCGACCGGATTGCATAACGCTCCGTCGGGATTACAATAGATGCACTTTAGATTGCAGTTCTCGGTGACGGAGAGGCGCAGATATTCGATGTTTCTTCCGTATTGATCGATCATGGTTTGCCTTTCCAGGGGATGATGGTGCCGATTCCATCCGTCTTATAGCCGCCCATCGCTTCCAGTTCGCGGGCGAATGCTTCACTTCGCAGGATAGTCAGGAATGCTTGCATGCGCGGGTCATCCATGAAATCGCCGCGTACGATGAAATCATACTCTTCCTCGCATAAGGGGATGAAATCAAGTTGGTAGATCTTGGCGACCGAATAGATGCCTAAGCCGCAGTCCGCCGAATCCTGGGCGACTTGCACGGCGACGGAGAGATGCGTGAATTCTTCTCGGTCGTAGCCGTAGATGTTATCGGGATCGAGCTTGTTTTTCTGCAGCAGATAGTCGAGCAGGATACGGGTGCCGGATCCTTTTTGACGGTTCACATAGCGGACCGACGGATTCGCCAGATCAGTAATCTTTGTGATGTGCTTGGGATTGCCTTTGGCACACATCAATCCTTGGGTGCGTTTCACGCCTTTGATCCAGACCAGGTCTTCTTCCGGCAGGTATTTTTCCAGATAGGAACGATTATAGGTCCCTTCGGATTCATCGAGCAGATGGATGGTCGTCATATGCGCTTCGTGGCGACGCATCGCCATGATGCCGCCCATCGATCCGACATGCGCCGAACTGAGATAGAGATCCGGATGGGCTTTGCGGAGTTGATCGTTCAAGAGGTCGATCAGCGGATCGTGGCTGCCAATGCAGACCAACGTGTTTTCCAATTGGTTCATCGATACTAAGCGCTCTACTTCGACGATATCCCCGGCTTCCAAGCCTTCGGTGTTGAGCGGGATGCGCAGGATACCGTCGGCTTTCATGAAGGAAGTCACGACGCCGGCTCCGCGGTTCAACGGGGTCGCGATCCATTGTCCGGCGACCTTGCCAAGTTTCACACGGATGAATTCTTCATATTTCAGACCGGACAGGATTTTTTTGGATAAGACCGCTTGCATCGTCGGGGTTTCTTCAAAGGGCAGCTTCCGTAACTGGGCAATCACCGGTTTCACGATATGTTCCAAGACGAGGATGCCGGAGACGGGATAACCCGGGACGCCGATGACCGGTTTGCGGTCCACGCGCCCTAACAGCGTCGGTTTGCCCGGTTTGATGGCGATGCCATGCAGGAAGACTTCTCCGAGGTTCTTGAGGACGGTGGATGCGTAATCATCGCGGCCGGCTGAAGAACCGGCATTGATGAGCACGAGATCACAAGCTTGGACGGCGTTTTTGAGCGCATCTTCCATCAATTCGATCTGGTCCGGGATGATCGGATAGGTGATCACATCGCATCCCCACTCCATCAGCATGCCTCTAAAAATAGTAGAGTTGAATTCCAGCACTTCACCGGGTTTCGGATCGGCTTTCGGGGCGACGACTTCATCGCCGGTCGGGATCAATCCCACAATCGGACGCTTGCGGACCTTCACCTGCATGACGCCGCCGGCCAGCAATGCCCCCATTTGGGATGGACGCAGGAGCGTATTGGACGTCAGCAGGATCTCTTCCTGACAGATATCTTCCCCGATCTGGCGGATATTACTATACGGAGCGACGGAGGAAAGCAGGCGGATATGCGTGTCGTCCTGCTGGATCAGGTCTTCGACCATGATCACGGTATCGAAACGTTCATCGATCGGATCGCCCGTATCGACGACGATATAGTCTTCCTCAAGGGTAAGCAGGATCGGGGTGGTTTCAGTCGCATGGTAAGTTTTGGCGGCACGTGTCGCGATTCCGTCCATCGCCGCGGCATAGTAATGCGGGGAGGAATGGTTGGCACGGATCGCTTCATAGGTGATCCGATTCAACGCTTCGCTCACCGAGATCGTTTCGCAGCCTAAAACATCGCATTGTTGCGCGATAGAATCGAGATACGCAGTGACGGCTTCCTTCAATTCACGATTCTGCAGATAACTGTATTTCATGGTTACTCCTACTTGTAGAGGGTCACATCGACCCAGGTATCCTTGTCGAATCCTTCGCTTTCGCGGCTGATCCGGATATAACCGTCCGCCAGGCTCAATAAGCTGATCATGCCCGATTTGCCGAACAACGGATGGGCATAAAGCACCTCACCGATGGGTTGTAAGGTGACCGGGACATATTCCTCACGTCCGTGATTCGAAGGCACGTTGACGCTGAGTTTCGCTTGGACGATGGTATCGGGGAAAACAGAACCGGTCACGGTTTCAATGAGCGCTTTCCCGAAAATGCGGAAAATCGTGAAGGCGGACGCCGGATGTCCCGGCAAGCCCAAAATCGCTTTCCCTCTGGCTTTGGCGATCAAGGTCGGTTTCCCGGGTTTCACCGCGATGCCATGGACCAGCACGCCCGGTAATCCCAGCCGATTGAGGACGGCGACGCTGTTGTCTTTCATACCGACCGAGCTACCGCCGGACAAGACGACGATATCCGCCGTATCCAGGACTTCATTAAGTTTCATATAAAGAAGTTCTTCGTCATCGATGACAATACTTATACGGTAGGCATCCAATCCCATGCGTTTCGCTTCGGCGACGATCACATAGGCATTGACATCGCGCACCTGCGAACCGATAGGATTTTGTGTTATTTCGACGATTTCATCACCGGTCGAAAGGACTGCCAAACGTAAAGGCAAACGTACTTTCAGGGTCGCGATGCCCAATGCGGCCAAGATACCGATATCCTGGCTGCGCAGACAAACACCGGATTTCAGCACCTTTTGATTTGCATGCAAGTCATCGCCTTTGAAGATGACATTGTTTCCCGGCGCGACCGACTTCTGGATATAGATAAATCCATCCGCATAGTCTTCGGTATATTCGATCATCACGACGCTGTCTGATCCTTCCGGCAATTCTCCCCCGGTCGGAATCGTAGCGGCTTGATTAGCTTCGAGTTTGAAGGTCGGAGTGATCCCCATCTTGATTTCTTCGGTCAATTTCAGCGGGACCGGCATCGTATCCGAAGCCCCGAACGTATCCCTAGCGCGTACCGCAAAACCATCCATCGAAGAACGGTTGAAGGTCGGGATGTTTTGATCGGAAACGATGTCTTCCGCAAGGATCCTGCCATAGGCTTCTTCCAAGGGTATCGTCTCAAAACGCTCGATGAGCGTGAATTCATTTTTGATGATATCCAAGGTTTCCTGTACCGATTTAACATTAAACATGGGTCAGCCTCCAGTTCTCAAGATAGGCGCTCGCGATCGGATCCAACGGTTCATGAAGAAAGTGTTGGGGACTTCCGGCCTCCACGACTTTCCCCTGATCCATGATGAGGATATGCGATCCGATGCGTAAGGCTTGGGATGGGTTGTGGGTCGTCATGATGAAATTGATTCCTTTATCGCGGTTCAATGTAAGGATGAGTTCTTCGCAGCGCTTCGTCGCCGCCACATCCATGGCGGACGTCGGCTCATCGAGAATGATCAAAGGTTTCTCGGAAAGGATGGTGCGTGCGAAGGCGACTTTCTGCGCTTCACCGCCGGACAGATTGCGACACTTCTCTTTACGCAGCGAAGTGAGATCAAGCTTTTCGATCAGCGTTTCGATTCTGGATTGTGAATCAGGTAGATTGCGTCCGCCCCATTGAAGATTCTCTTCGACGCTCAGGTCAAACAGATAACTATGCTGGACCATGTGGTTCACCTGCGTCAATGAAAGCTGTTTTTGATCTTCGTAGCTGATATCGCGAAAACTTGTCGTATCGATGTTGGAGATCGTCTGAAGCAAGGTTGTCTTGCCGGCTCCGTTAGGTCCGATGACCATGACGATCGAAGCATCCGGAAAGAACAGGTCTTGGACATCCAAGATGGTGCGTTTACCGACCGTTTTTTTAGCTTGATGCACGGTTACGTTCATCATGACCCCTTTCCTGGAGTTTTCCAAGTCCCCAATTGACCGCAAAAGCGATAAATAACAGGACGAAACCCAATGCCAGCGCTTTTCCGTAATTCCCTTTACCGGTTTCCAATACGATCGCGGTCGTCAAGACCCGTGTCTTGAATTGGATGTTGCCGCCGACCATCATGATCGCCCCGACTTCGGCGATCGCCCGTCCGAATCCCGCCGCGACGGCGGAAAGGATGGGATAGCGGCACTCAAACAACAATAATTTCATCGTCTCATAGGAACTCAATCCCAAGCCGCGGCAGGTGGCTTTCACCGCTTTGACTTTTCCGTGGATACCCGAAATCGTCAGACTGGCGATGATCGGCGTCACGATCAAAAGCTGGGCCAGGATCATCGCGGGAACGGTAAACAAGAGTTCAAAGGATCCCAAGGGTCCTCTGCGTGTCAGCAGGAGATAGACGAACAAACCGGCGACGACCGGCGGCAAGCCCATCAAGGCATTGAGGAGTCGGACAAGAAAACGCTTAAAACGAAAGGAGGTCGAACCGATCAGACTACCCATCGGAATCCCGATCAATGACGCGATGAAAGTGCTGCTTAGCGTCACTAACAGCGTCAGTCCGATGATTTTCATGATTTCGGGGTCGAGCCCGACGATCAGCCGGAAAGCTTCGACCATCCCTTCGTTCAAGCTTGTCATGGATTATTTAGTCGCTGAAACGTAATTGATGAAGAACAACGCTTCGCCGTATTTGTC
>JBAVGP010000245.1:0-6692 GCA_049684955.1 Erysipelotrichaceae bacterium | reverse complement strand
CAATTCCTCTTTCTTGACAAGTCCGATATCGTCGCTCCAATAGGGGGCTGTCCATGTAGGGCTTTCAGCGACTCCGTCCAAGGTCAGAAATTCGGAAATGATTATTTTTCCCATATGCGATCCTCCTAATCCTATTATATTCTAGGTTAAGGCGGATTAGAAAGAAGAAGCAATGAATTATGCTATAATTCATAAGAATAAGGATTCTTTTGGGCACATCATCGACCGGAAAAGAGGAATCGGCATGGATTTTGAACTCTGCATGAAAACGCTTGAAAACATGGGGAATCTTGCGATGCGCAAGATCTATCTCAACGGCGGTGCACTGGAACCGCTTTATGGTGTGAAGATGGGCGATTTACGCAACTTCGCCAAAGAGATCGGCATCGATCACGCGTTGGCTTTATCCCTTTATGCGAGCAATAACCACGATGCCATGATGCTAAGCGGGATGATCTGCGATCCGAAACAATTGACTCGGGAAACACTCGATCATTGGGCGGATACTTCGCGCTGCATCATGATCGCCGAGCGCAGCGTCGCTCCTTTGGCAGCCGGACGGACCGATGCATGGGAAATCGCCGATGCATGGATAAAGAGTACTGAAGAAATGACGGCATGCGCCGGCTTCACCATCTATGGGATGCTTTTCGCCTTTATCCCGGATCAGGATTTGAATTTAGACAAAGTGAAAAAGATCATCGATGAGATCGAAGCGCGCATCAAAATCGAACGTCCCTATCTGCAGAACGCGATGAACAACTGTCTGATCATGGCGGGGATGTACATCGTACCTATGACTGCTTACTGTAAAGAAGTTGCCGACCGGATCGGCTATGTCAAACCCACGATCAAAGTGAACAATTGCAATATCCAGTCGGCATCGGATTATATAATTCGCTACGCACCGCGTAAAAAGATGAAAAGCATCTGAATCAAATACGGAAAGCGAGCGTACGCATAAAGAACACAAGGATGCGATATAATAATTTTGGATTAAGGAGGATAAAGCCATCGCGATCTTACCTGGATTCATCATCCAATGCATCGGACAATTGAAATCACAAGGATATGAAGCGTATCTGGTCGGAGGATCGGTACGCGATTTATGGTTGGGGGAAATACCCAAGGACTACGATCTGTGCACCGACGCGACGCCGCTTGAAATCGAACAGGTATTCGAGAAGCTGCCGCACAAGACCTACGGGAAACAACACGGAACCGTCGGAGTACTGGTCGGGAAGACGTGGGTCGAAATCACGACTTATCGCAAAGACGGTGATTATTCCGACCACCGCCGGCCGGATAAAGTGCTCTTCACCAAATCGCTGGAAGAAGATCTGTGCCGCAGGGATTTCACGATCAATGCGATGGCGATGGATGAACAAGGGAATCTGATCGATTTCTTCGGTGGCGGCGAGGATCTGAAAAACCGTATCCTGCGTTGCGTCGGAGTACCGCATCAACGCTTCGACGAAGATGCGCTGCGTATCTTGCGAGCGATGCGGTTTGCGTCGCGACTGGGTTTCACGATCGAGGAGCAGACCTCCGACGCGATCCACCGGCATGCTTACCTTTTACAGGAAATCGCCGTCGAACGGATACGCGAGGAACTCAAAGGGATAGTGACCGGCGATAACGCGCTCAAAATCCTCAGTGATTATGACGATGTGATCGGCATTCTGATCGCGGAGATGGAGACGGCCCGCGGGTTCGTCCAGTTCAACCCGGATCAATATGAGGACTTATTCCGTCATTCGCTGCGAGTCTTGTCGTTCACCGAGCAAGACCTGACCTTACGGTTGGCAGCCTTGCTGCATGATTTGGGAAAACTAGCCGGATTGACGCTCAACCCGGACAATATCGCCATTTACGAACACCATGCGGAAAGTTCGGCGCTCATCGCGACGGACATCTTGAATCGGCTGAAGTTCGACAAAAAGACGACACGCGAGGTCGGTGATATCATCGCGCTGCACGAATCATCCTTTCCCGAATTGCTTCCGGAAATGTGCCGCTGGGTCGCGCAGATCGGCGACAAGACCTTGCTTCAAGGCATCCGCCTGCGGGAATGCGACTTGTTCGCGCAGTCCGGCGATCAGAGCAGGAAACTGAAGAACTGTCTGCGGGCACGGGAACTCGTGATGGAGATCAAGAACCGGCATCTGCCGTTTCTGGTCCGGCATCTGAAAATCGACGGGAACGACCTGCTGGAACTCGGATTACGGGGTCCGGCGATCCAGAATATGCTAGAAAAACTGCTTCATTTCGTCGTCGAAGGGAAGGTGCTGAACCGTCGTGAAGACCTGCGCTCACTGACCCTCACCCTTGACACAAAAGTGAAAACACAATAAAATGAATACTGTTATTTCATTGGAGGTAAATCTATGACCGAAGACAGTGGCGGGTGCGACCGAAGTATCGACACACAACCCCGACCGGCGAATCGCACAGCCCGGACTCACCGTAGCGAGGACGTCCTATGATCGCCCAATTAGGGTTCTTAGTCGTGTTGATTATAGCGAACGCTTTTTTTGCCGCTTCCGAAATCGCGATGATTTCACTCAACGATAATAAAATACGTTTGTTGGCGGAAGACGGGGATGCGAAAGCGATCCAGGTCCAAAAACTCATGGCCCAACCGACCCGTTTCTTGTCGACCATCCAGATCGGCATCACCATGGCCGGCTTTTTAGCATCGGCTTTCGCATCTGAAACCTTTGCGGTGCCGATGGTTGATCTGCTGAAAAACCTGAATCTTGCGATCAGCGACTCCGTTCTGAAGACGGTCGCGATGATCTTCATCACCCTATTGCTTTCGTTGTTCACCTTGGTCTTGGGGGAACTCGTACCCAAACGCATCGCCATGAACATGGCCGAGCCGATCGCTTTCCGCGTCGTCGGGATTTTGCGTTTTGTTTCGATCATCACCCGACCCTTGGTCATCTTTCTGACCGTATCGACGAATTTCTTTATTCGCTTGTTCGGATTCGACCCCAATCAGCAGGATGAAGAAGTGACCGAAGAAGAAATCCGCATGATGGTCGATGTGGGTGAAGAAAAAGGGACGATCCGCGAAACCGAAAAGGAAATGATCAACAACATTTTCGAGTTCGACAACAAAGTGGTTTCCGACATCATGACCCACCGCACGGAAATCGCCGGCATCCCATTGGATGCGAAATTCGGCGATGTGCTGAAAATCGTGGCGGATGAACAATATACGCGCTTCCCCGTCTATGACCAAAGCATCGACGATATCATCGGGGTCATGCATTCGAAAGACTTATTGCAGTTCATCGAACGCGGTGAACAGGAAAACTTCGATTTGAACACCATCATCCGTTCCCCGTTTTATGTCCATGAATCCAAACGCATCGATGAGCTCTTCCGTGAACTCCAGCTGACGAAAACGCACATGGCGGTCGTCATCGATGAATACGGCGGCACCGGCGGTATCGTGACGATCGAAGATCTGATCGAGGAAATCGTCGGGAACATCTTCGATGAATACGATGAAGATGAAGTGGAGATCAAACAGATCGACGAATCGACCTACGATGTCGAAGGATCGACGACCTTGGATGAATTGGAAGAGGACCTCAACATCAAACTTCCGATCGAAGAATTCGACACCTTGAGCGGCTTCATCATCGGACAATTAGGACGCATCCCGTCGGACGGCGAACAACCCGAAGTCACGGTCAACGGCGTCTTGTATCGGGTACTCAAAGTGGACGAAAAACGCATCACGAAAGTGCAGATCGTAAAACCGGATGTCATCAACGGGCAGGAAGAATAATTCCTGCCTTTCTTATGAAAAAAAGCTTACCGTTACCGGAAAGCTCGTGCGTAGGATGGAATCAATTGTTCGATCTTGTTGTCTTGCGTCAGCGCTTGAAACATGATGTAGGGATTACGTAACAGTTCACGGCCCATGGCGATCAGATCCGCCTTGCCTTCCTGAAGGATGGTTTCGGCTTGATCGATGCCCGTAATGAGTCCGACCGCGATGACCGGCAGACCTAAACGTTGTTTCAGATAGTCAGCGAAATCGACTTGATAGCCCGATTTCAATGGGATGTGATAGTTCACATTGCCGCCGGAAGAGACATGCACCAGATCGATCCTGTCTTTGACAAGTTCGAGCAGATTGCCGACTTCGGCGGGATCCAATCCTTCAGGATCATAATCGCTGGCCGATACCCGCACCTGCAACACTTTTTCATGCGGCCAATATTTGCGTATTTCGTCGACGATTTCATTCAGGAAACGTCCGCGGTTTTCGGTTGAACCGCCATAGTTGTCCGTCCTGTGATTGGACAGGGGACTCATGAACTGATGGATGAGATACCCATGGGCGCCATGGATCTCGATCACATCGTAACCGATCGTTTCGGCCCGTTTCGCCGCTTTTCCGAAAGCCAGCACAAGTTCATGGATTTCTTCGACCGTCAACGCTTCCGGTACCGGATAGTGATCACTGTGCGCGATGGCGCTGGGTGCGACATGCCGTTGATCAGCGACTTCGCTCTTGCGTCCGGCATGGATCAGCTGGACCCCGATCTTTGATCCGTTGCGATGCACTTCATCGACGATTTCTTTTAATGAAGGGATGAATGCATCATCCCAGATACCCAGGCAATGATCGGTGATCCGTCCGCCCGGCGTGATGCCGGATGCTTCCTGGATGATCAATCCGACCTTGCCGAAAGCGGCATTGGTGTAATGGGTGAAATGAAAATTGTTGGCGAATCCGTCCTTCGCTTGATACATGCACATCGGGGGCATCACCAACCGATTCGGTAACGTCAGATTCTTCAATTGATAGGATTCTGTAAGCAGCATAAGTACCTCCACAGCGCATTGATTGCTTCACGGATAGTTTACCCTCTATAATGGAAAGAGTAAAGGAGGATGAATGGTATGAGCCAAGTACGGCATATCGCAAAAACAGTATCGGGACAACGCGCAATCGACGGTGCAGGCGTCCGTCTGATCCGCGTCATAGGGCATAACGATGTGAAGGAATTCGATCCGTTTCTACTATTGGATGCGTTTGATTCGCGCGACCCGAAAGATTATATCAAAGGATTTCCGTGGCATCCGCACAGAGGGATCGAGACATTCACTTATCTGGTGGAAGGGAACATCGAGCATGGCGATAGCTTAGGGAATAAAGGTGTGATTCTGGGAGGGCAGGCGCAGTGGATGACCGCCGGATCGGGGATCATCCATCAAGAGATGCCGAAACCGGCAGAACATATGCTTGGATTGCAATTGTGGGTCAATTTACCGCGGACGCAAAAGATGTGTGATCCGATCTATCGCGACCTGAACGAAAAGACGATGCTTGAAATCAAAGGCGATAAGAATATGGTGCGCTTGATCGCGGGTGAATACGGCGGATTCGAAGTCGGCGTCAAACAATCCAAAGTCGAAGTCCGTTTCATGGACATAACGATGGAGACTGGCGGAGAATTGTCGATCCAGCTGCCCCTCAGCCATACCTTGTTCCTGTATGTCTTTTTCGGGAAGATCGAAATCAACCATACAGAGGTTCCGCAGCGTCATGCGGTATCGCTGAAGGACGGCGATGAAGTCATCATCCATGCCAAAGAAGACAGCCGGTTCATGTGGTTCGAAGGTGCTCCGCTGAAAGAACCGATCGCTTGGGGCGGTCCGATCGTCATGAATACGCAGGAAGAGCTTCAGCATGCCTTCGATGAGATCGATGACGGTACTTTCCTGAAACATACGGATTCGCATAACTAGGTGAATAAAATGGACGACTCATTATTCAAGAAGTTGAATCTCAAAGCAGGGATGACCCTCTGCGTGATCGCACCGTATGATGATTTCGCACATTTTCTGAAGGCACAGAAAGCGTTTGAAATCGTGACGCATGATGCTGATTTCGTCTTGGTGTTCGTG
This sequence comes from Erysipelotrichaceae bacterium, assembly GCA_049684955.1. Taxonomy (GTDB): domain Bacteria; phylum Bacillota_I; class Bacilli_A; order Erysipelotrichales; family Erysipelotrichaceae; genus GWE2-51-13. Next base: position 758 of record JBAVGP010000245.1, on the reverse strand, counting down.
CGTGAACGCGCCGAACTTATACAACGCATCGATGAAGCGAAACAAGCCCGCAAATCGGGCGGTAAATTGTGGCTCGCTTATCCTAAGGCGACTTCGACGCACAAACCCGACATCAACCGTGATTCGTTGTTCGAATTGACCCAGGGTTACGGTTTGATCATCAACGGAAATTTCGCACTTGATGAACAATGGTCCTTATTGCGGACGAAAGACATCTAAAAACGCCCGATCTATTCGGGCGTCTTCTCTAGATATAGAACATCGGTGTTTCCTGCCGCCGGTCGATGAGGGTCGAGACCAGCGATTCAAGCAAGATAGTCTCAAGCAACTTGTACAGATTCTGCTGGATCGGATCATAGACCTTTTCGCTCAACACATGGTTCAGGATGTTGTCGGAACAGCTCGCTTCGGTCGCTTCGAACAAGCCGGGTTCGAGTACGGATAAAATTTCTCTGAGGTTCAGATTCGAACGGCTCAGCAGATAACCGCCTTGCGGTCCTTTGAGTGATGTCACCAGATCCCCCGCTTTTAAAAGGGCGAGGACTTGCTCAAGGTAGATCTTCGAAAGTCCCAGTTCACTGCTTAACGTCGCGATCGAAATGACCTGTCCGTCGTTTTCGGCTAATTTGATCATCACGGCCAATCCGTAGCGTCCTTTGGTGGATATCCGCATAGTGCCTCCGGTGTCTTGATTGACAAGATTGGTTAATTCCGTCATAATTATAACATATAAAACATAGTTATAAACTATGTTAGGA
>JBAVGP010000244.1:0-3596 GCA_049684955.1 Erysipelotrichaceae bacterium | reverse complement strand
TTCTATCTTTTTGCATTTCTGGCATCCGGCAACGGCGACCTGCTGATCGCCGGAATGGTCTGGACCACTTTCGACGTACTCCATGTCCTGATGCAGGACCGTTTGTTCTTCCCGTCTACTTTACCGGGATACGACGAGTATCGCAAGACCACGCCGTTCCTATTCTTCGGGGTGAGAGAATTGAAGAAGTGTATCCAATCATTTGAACAGGGGAAATAAAATGAATTTTGACGAGATGCTGAAAAACAAGCAATATGATGAAATATGGCAAAAATATTGCAGTTTTTTAGACTTGTCGATTTCGCAATATATGACCATTCAGAAGAGCCTGCTAATGGAACAGGTCGAGTTGTTCGCCAACTGCGAACTCGGGTTGAAAATCATGCGCGGACAGCATCCCCGCACGGTCGACGAATTCAGAACCATCGTCCCGCTTACCGACTATGAAGATTATGCCGACTTCCTGTTGTCGAAAAACAATAACGTGCTGCCGTCCAATGCCGTCGTCTGGATCGAGACGACATGGGAAGGCGGGAAAGCGCCGGTCAAATGCGCTCCTTATACCGAAACCATGATCAAATACCATCGTGATATCTGCCTGACCTGTTTTATCTTGGCGTCAAGCAAGGAAAAAGGGAAATTCAACCTGAAACCGGGCATGAACTTCCTGAACGGAATGGCACCTTTACCCTATATCACAGGTTTATTACCTTATACGATCCAAGGCGAATACAGCGTGAATTTCTTTCCATCGATCGATGAAGGCAACAAGATGAGCTTCGGTCAGCGTAATAAGGAAGGTTTCCGCATGGGCATCGAGCAGGGGATCGACCTTTTCTACGGATTAAGCAGCGTCATCGTCCGCATGGGCGAACAATTCTCCGAAGGCGGCAGCGGGACGAAAGTCAAGCTCATGAACTTCAAACCGTCGATGCTGTATAAGTTCGCCAAAGCGAAAATCAACAGTAAGATCAGCCGTAAACCGATGCTTCCCAAAGACGTGTTCGATCTCAAAGGATTCGTCTGCGCAGGCACCGATACGACGCATTTCAAGAAGAAGATCGAAGACTTCTGGGGCATCAAACCGTTGGAGATTTTCGGCGGGACCGAAGCGACCTGCATCGCCTGCGAATCTTGGAGCAAGAACGGATTGATCATGTTCCCCAACGTCTGTTTCTATGAATTCATCCCGATGGGCGAATTCTACAAGAACCTCGAAGATCCCACATACCAATGCAGAACGTATCTGATGGACGAAATCAAGGAAGACGAATATTACGAAATCGTCATCACGACGCTGAAAGGCGGCGCGTTCGCGCGTTACCGCATCGGCGATATCTTCAAGTGCGAAACGCTTTCGCGCCCCGAAGACGGCATCATGCTTCCGCATTTCCGCTATGTCGACCGGGTCGATCCGATCATCGACTTGGCCGGATTCACACGCATCACCGAAGCGACCATCATCGAAGTCCTGCATCTCTCGCATCTGCATATCGACCAATGGTTCGCCCGCAAGAGTTACGACAGCGAAAAGCGTCCGTATATCAACTTGTGCGTCGAAATCAATCATCCGGCGGATGATCCGGGTATCGACGATGCGGAACTGATCAAGGAACAACTTGAAATCTACTTCAAATATATCGACAACGACTACAAGAACCTGCATCGCATGCTGGGCATCGAGCCGCTGAAAGTCACGATCCTGCCAGGCGGAAGCATCCAGAAATATCAGCGCACCATCCAACATAAGGTCAATAAAGTCAATCCGTCGCATTACGATGTGATGGAAATCCTCAAAATCGCGTTCAAAGGCGAGAGCGGGGACTTCTCATGATCGACCAGCTACAGGTCATTCTTTATTGGGGTCTGCCCATCACGACGTTAGTGTTCGCACTGACGATTTTGGTCATTTTGATCCTGTCAAAGAAAGACAATCTGATCAAGGCTTTCATCTTCATGGTATTCAGTATGGCGGTATGGTCGGCGACATCCTTGCTGATGAAGATGAACACCGCTCCTGGCACGCTGTTCTGGAACCGCTTCATGGTCGCGGCGATGGTTATGATCCCGTTGGCCGCCTATATCTTCTTCACCTTCTACATTAAGATGAAGCGCCGCGTATCCATCATCTTCTGGGTTCTGATGATCACGATCATCCAGGTCATGAACTACCTCGGGATGACGACGCAGACTGCCGAAATGGTGAAGATCGACGTCGCGCCTTTCATCGAACTGCGTTATACGATCGGGATCGCTTCCTATTTCTGCTATCTCACGATCTTCGGATTATTGCTGACATGTCTGTTTTTGGCCCGTAAAGAATACCGCAGCGCGAAACCGTATACCAGCGGCCTGAAAAACATCATCACGGCATTGTTCGTCATCTTCGTCGGCTTCGGTGCCAACCTGGTCCCGGTCATCGGTAAATACCCGATCGACTTCGCCGCCGGCTCGATCGCCTCCATCTATATCATGACCGCCATCTACAAGAACCGCGTGCTCGAATTGAAGTTCGTCATCACCAAAGCGGTTATTTTCACCGCCTTGCTGACAGCGATCACGATCGGCAGCATCTACGCGGTCAACACCTTGATTTCCGTCTTCAACAAGATGCAGACCGGTTTGGATCAGAACGTATTCATCCTGATCGTCACCTTCGTCTCCTTGGTCATCTTCCAGCCTTTGTTCAGATTGATCTATAACCTGGTCAACAACTTCTTCTATAAGGATGAAAACAAACGCAACAACCTCATCAAGAATTTTACCCTGCGCATCGCCAACAACCTCGACTTAAGTCTGATCGTCGATGATCTGATGCGTGTCATTTCAGAAGTCAGCGGTACCGACCGCAACTATATCTTCATGCGCAACCTTGAAGAAGATCGTTTCGATTTTTATGCCTCCGGCAAGAAACTCGATCGTCTGACGATGAGTTTCTCCAACACCCACCCAATCGTACGTTGGTTCGAACAGACCGACGACATCATCTTCAGCAAGAACATGGATACCCATCCGTTCTTCAAGACGATGTGGGACGCCGACCGCATGCAGCTCAACCAGATGTTGATGGAATGCGCGATCCCCCTAAAATACAACAGCAAACTGATCGGTATCCTCATCATGTGCAACAAGGATATCCGTTCGATGAAGGAAGTCGACAACATCGAAGAAATTTCGATGGTCTGCGTCACCGCTTCGATCGCCATCTCCAATGCGCGCTTGTATGAAAAAGCCAAATCCGAAGCCCAGATGGATGCGGTCACCTCCGTATTCAACCACCGCTATTTCATGGATAAACTGATCTCCGTCACTTCGGACCGCAAACGCGGGACCACCGCCGTCTGTCTGGTCGGCATCGATATGTTCACGGTCTACAACGACATCTACGGCCACTATGCCGGGGATGCCGTCTTGATCAAGGTCGCGGGCGTCCTCAAACAGGTCTGCGGCGCTTATGGAACCGTCAGCCGTTATGCCGGGGATATCTTCTCCGTGGTTTTGCCTTTCATGGATACCAAACAATCTTACGATATGATGGAAAAGATCAGAGCCCGCATCGAAGGGATGTCGATGGCCCAAGATGATGAGACCGGCCG
>JBAVGP010000243.1:0-3528 GCA_049684955.1 Erysipelotrichaceae bacterium | reverse complement strand
TCACCCTACAGAAGCGGTTCGATTATGTCACACTTGATGAATTGCTGATTTCCACCAATCAAAGGAGGAAGAATATGATACATGTTCTTATGAACGACGATGTTAAAGTATTCAACATCAAGACCTTTCGCGATCCGTTAAGCAATATCATCGAGATGAATTTCATCGAATATACTGAATTGAAGAAATTTTCAAGCCTGCGGAAAAAATCAAGATCCTTACCGACAAGCAGCACCGATTCTGATTTTGTTAAGATATGGAATCCCCGTTCAGCGAAGAGATAACATTACATTCCTACAGGGACACCTCTATGTGGAAAGGATGAATGACATGTTGATGACAATTGCTATTATTCTGATTATTCTATGGTTACTTGGGATCGTTGCTTCTACGACAATGGGCGGGTTGATTCATATACTCCTCGTCGTAGCCGTGATCATAATCATTGTTCAATTGATTCAAGGGAAGAAAATTCTTTAATCCTCAGATAGATTCGTTCATCATAGTTTAAGAAGAGAAATTGTCCCTCGATACATACCTGTCGATGGATGCATCCATATAAGACAGAAAAATAACCGAGTCGGAACTCGGTTTTTCTTTACGGTGTTCGGTTACGCTTCTTCGTCCTTGAGTATGTATTGGATGACCAGGCATCCCGGGCCACCATGGGTGATCATCGACGGAGCGAGTTTCAGTATCTCGATATCGGTGTTTTGAATCCGGCTGATGATTTTTTCAATCGCTAATTTAGCGATTTCCGGATTCAGGGCATGGGCGACGTAAATCCTGTGTTTGGCGCTGACCCCATGTTTGACAAGATCATCCACGATCGAATTGATGGCTCCCACCCAGGTGCGGTTGATCGAGAATTTTTCGATTCGCTCACGGTCGTCGGATTGCGACATGACCGGTTTGATTTGCAGGAATCCGCTTATTTTAGCAGCCAACGGTGTCAGACGGCCTGAACGCTGGAGAAATTCGAAATTTATGGGTATGACATACGATTGGCATTCTTTGATGCAACTCTGCATGCGGTCTATAATCTGTTTTATCGATGCAGTCGTCGATGAAAGGCGAACGGCGAGTTGCACCAAATAGCGGTTCGGTCCGGCGACCGAAGCCGAACTGAACACCGTGATGTTTTCAGCATTCATGCTTTCTTTCACGCTGCAGGCGGATTCGAAGGCGGAACTCAGTCCCTTACCGGTCGTGATATGGATCGTGCTTTCGCTCCCGCAATCTTCATACGCTTTGATGATATCCCCGATAGCCGGCTGGGATGTCTGGGCAAATCCATGTTTGATCTCTTCCACAAACGTTTCGGAATCGATTTCAAGATAGTCGCGATAATTGGAATCTCCGATGGATATCTGATTAGGAACTAGGATCACATTCGCCGCTTCGGCTTCCGCTACAGAAAAGTGACATGTCGTGTCCGCGATGATTCTCATGGGTTGATCCTCCACTGACTTTATTTTATCACTATGTCAGCCAAGTGACACCATTATCAATGGAAAATCAATCAGATTTCACTTCCGGTAATGAAATTGAGCAGTACGATCACCGAGGTGAACACGACCGCATAGATGTAAAGCCAATGTTTTTTACGGATGTATAAATATCCCAACAATAGGGCGATAAAAATTGCGGCAAGGACATAGGTTAAAATCGCGTTAGTATAGGTCGCGATGCCGATTTTGACGAGAATCGCGACGACCGGAACGGAGAGCAGCGTGGCTTTCAGTTCGACCGGCACCTTCAGCTTCAGGAATAAACCGTAGCCTATGCAAAGGATAGCGATATACAGATAATGCCAATCGATGATGTGCCTTCCTTGCGGAAATAATGCGGAGAATAAAGCTGCCCCGATGAATGCGAGTCCAAAGAGGAAAAGCGCGGCAAGCGGCATCAGAATCAATGTCAGGACTTTTCTTGTCTTGTCGTCAAAGTGCATGATGACACCTTCTTTCTTCACCTTAATTATAAGGCGCTTGATTACATTGTGTATAATTACATATCAAAAGACATAGATAAAAAGAAAAGCCGTTCTTACACGGCTGAAAAGCAGGTTGAATGCGAATTCAAAGACATCAAACCAATTGATTCTTGAAATAAGCATATAAGGCATCATAGAGATAGAATTCTTTTTCAAGCGTATCATGATCATCTTTACAACTTAGCCGATAGCCGGTGGCAAAGATATCAAGCGCGAAAGCCAACGGGTTTTCCCCTTCCCTGTCGGTATCGGCAAGCCGCACGATTTCCCGTATTTTGGCCAAGACCGGATTGTCTTCAAGTTTGTATTTATGGATGATCGCATCGAAAGAACATTCATTCCCATGATGCCCGAGTTCGACGCCTTGCATGTCGAACGGAATGCCCTCCTTGATTGTCGTGGGGTCCGTCCCTTTCGGAACAAATACGAATTCAGCATCCTTGTCGACGAAATTCTTGATCAGCCAAGGGCATGCGACACGGTCGACATGCACTTTTTCTCTGGTTACCCATTTCATGGTTTTTCCTCTTTCTTATTTACATGACTTTTTTCTGATGGATGAAAACGGCCGGCTATCGTGACCATGCATGCTAGCACTATTCAAGATTGGGAACGACGTTCTCGATGAACAATTTTGCCAGTTCTGGATCGAATTGACGACCGGCGTACTTTCGGATCTCGTAGATGGCTTGTGAAGGTTCAAGTCCCTTGCGATAGGGACGGTCGGTCGTCATCGCGTCATAGGCATCCGCAAGCGCGATCATACGGGCTTCCAGCGATATTTCCTCCCCATTGAGTCCGTTGGGATAACCGCTTCCGTCCCATCTTTCATGATGATCAAGCACATAACCGGCAACTTCCGAAAACTCGTTGACGGAGATCAGAATCCTCCAGCCGCTTTCGGGATGCTTTTTCATTTCTTCCCATTCGGCTTCATCCAATCGAGACGGCTTGTTGAGGACGGATTCGCTGATGCCGATCTTACCGATATCGTGGACGAGTCCGGCAAGTTTGAGCCGTTCCACATTGTTTTTTTCGAGGTGCATCGCTTCCGCGAACAGCCCGCAGATTTCACTGACCCGTCTTGAATGGCTCATCTCACGATGGCTTTTCTCGAAAAGCGCGTTCATGATCACATCAATCGTCCGGCTGCGCACACTCTCGCGATCATAGAGTTTCTGACGATACATGTGATTCTCGGCATTCTCGAGAACTTTCCCGATATCCTCGCTCATCATGGACTTGGTATGGTAGCCGAAAGCAATCGATAAGTCGATTCCGTCGACGTTTTCATGGGATATTTTCGCCTTGAGCCGATCAAGGATCTGTATTGCCTCGATTGAATCGGTTCTGACCAATATTATCGCGAACTCGTCGCCTCCGATGCGGCTCACGATATCGTCGGCACGGAAAGTGTCTTTGATGACTTTTGCGGTTTTCGTTAGATATTCATCTCCGGCCGCATGGCCGAACGAATCGTTGATCAGTTTCAGTCCGTTCAAATCCCCCATCATGATAGTGATCGGGAGATT
>JBAVGP010000242.1:0-1808 GCA_049684955.1 Erysipelotrichaceae bacterium | reverse complement strand
CATCCGTTCCGACCTGGCATCCGGAAAACTGCATCCAGTGCGGTATCTGTTCCTTCGTATGTCCGCACGCCACCATCCGCACCTTCCTCTTGAACGATGAAGAAATCAAAAACGCTCCGATGGAATTCGAAACCATCCCTGGAATGGGACCCAAGGTCGCCGATCTGAAGTTCCGTGTCCAAGTTTCACCTGACAGCTGTGTCGGTTGCTCGTTATGCGCCACCGAATGTCCGGGTAAAGCAGGTAAGAAAGCCCTCACGATGGAAGATGTCAGCACGCGCTTGTTCGAAGCTCCGCTGGCCGACTACATCTACAAGAAAACCTCCTACAAATCCGAATTCTTCCCGACCGATACGATCAAGGGAAGCCAGTTCCTGATGCCTTACTTCGAAGTCTCCGGCTCCTGCGCGGGTTGCGGCGAAACACCGTACTACCGTTTGGTCAGCCAATTATTCGGACGTGACATGATGGTCGCGAATGCGACCGGTTGTACCTCCATCTATTGCGGATCCGCTCCGTCGACTCCCTTCGTCACCGATAAGAACGGCGAAGGTATCTCATGGGCGAACTCCTTGTTTGAAGACAACGCCGAATTCGGTTACGGGATGAAAGTCGCCCAGAATTTCAAAGCGAAACGTATCCTTGAACTCATGGAAGAAGCCATGGACGAAGCCAGCCCTGAATTGAAGGAAGTCTTCATCAAGTATTCCGAAGTCAAGGGCAACCGCGACGAAGAACGCTTGGTCGTCAAGAAGATGACCGAATTGATCCATGCCAGCAAGTCACCGAAAGTATTAGCGTTGAAAGCCTTCGAACGTGACTTCGTATCCAACTCCGTTTGGATCGTCGGCGGCGACGGCTGGGCCTATGATATCGGATACGGCGGACTAGACCATGTCATCGCCAACGATCTCGACGTCAACATCATGGTGCTCGACACCGAAGTCTATTCCAACACCGGCGGACAATCCTCGAAATCATCCCAAGCGGGATCGATCGCGAAATTCACCGCGGGCGGGAAGACGACAGCCAAGAAGGATATGGGGCAGATCGCCATGGCTTACGGCCATGTCTATGTCGCCTCGATCGCCATGGGTGCCAACCGCATGCATACGATCAAAGCGTTGAAAGAAGCCGAAGCCTATAAAGGACCGTCGCTGATCCTGGCCTATTCACCGTGTATCGAACACGGCATCAAAGGCGGCTTGTCCAATCATCAGACCATCCAGAAGAAAGCCGTCGAATGCGGTTACTGGACCTTGTACCGCTTCAATCCGGCCTTGGAACAACCTCTGACGATCGATTCGAAAGAACCTGATTTCACGAAATTCCGTGACTTCGTGATGAACGAAACGCGCTTCAACCAGCTGCCGATCGTCAATCCGGAAGCCGCCGAGGAACTCTTGGCCAAGACCCAATCCGATGCGGTCAAACGCTTTACACGTCTAGCCAAACTGGCGAAATAGCACAAACGGCCGCAAGTTAAACTGCGGCCGTTTTTCTTGGTGCCCAACATCGTCTGTCCCGCCAGTAAAAGCATGGTATAATAATACATAAGAAGTCGTGAAAGGAAATCCGTTCATCTATGAAAATATGTCTGTATTTCGAGAGTGAAAAGCTCCTTGCGGGTTCGGGTATCGGCCGTGCAAGACGTCATCAGATGCAAGCGCTGGAATCCGCCGGTATCGAATATACCACCGATCCGAAAGATGATTTCGATATCCTGCATATCAACACCTACGGTGTCACGTCTTCATCCGTCATCTCGAAGGCGCACCGCGAAGGGAAGCATGTCATCTATCATGCGC
>JBAVGP010000241.1:0-6735 GCA_049684955.1 Erysipelotrichaceae bacterium | reverse complement strand
ACTCGATCGTTCACGAAATACGCCGCTTCGAACGTTTGGATTCCACTAATGATTATGTCCTGCGCAATGTAAGACAATTGAAAAGCGGCACCGTCGTCATGGCCGGATTTCAAAGCGCGGGTAAAGGGACGCAAGGCCGGGACTGGGTTTCGGATGCGCATCAGAATCTGCTGTTTTCCCTTTATTATAAGGATGCGCCGTTCACAGGATTACCACTATTCAGTCTGCGCATCGCACTTGGGTTGGCACAAGTGCTGCTGGAGAACGGTCTTTCCCCGCAGATCAAATGGCCCAACGATCTCATCGTGGACGACAAGAAGATCGCCGGCATCCTGATCGAAGTGCAGGATAAGAATTGTGTCGTGGGCATCGGTCTCAACATCAACCAGCAGGTCTTCCCGGCCGACCTGACCCTCCCCGCCACTTCGCTGGCTGATCAGCTGGGAAAATCGTTCGAGCCGGTGGGCGTATTATTGAAAGTGCTCGATGCGCTGGATGACGTCCTGACCTGGGATGACACTAAAGTTCTATCCCGCTACCGCTCCCTCTTGTATCAAAAAGGGATGGTGCGGATCGTGACGTTCAATGGCGAACAGTTCCCGGCGACGATCGTGGATATCGATACAGACGGCGCGCTGGTCGTGCGGGATGCGCTGAACAAGATATTCAGGCTCCATAGCAAAGCGATGCTTGAGGAATAGCACTAAGGCAATAATGCAAACAAGACGGTGGGATCTCACCGTTTTTTTCATGAAACGTCAAGATTTCAATGCATAAGCAAGAACTTTAGAGCCTGTCTGAATTAAATGGATTTCTTGTAACCCCACCCCTTCTCTGTTATGATGTGACTAGTTGAATAATCCAAACCGTTAACAAGCAGATATAGATCATTCATGGCTTAAAATCCTCGATCGGAGATCGTATGGTTCACGAAATCGAAGTCATTTCTTCGTTGATGTTGGAATCCTATGAGATAGACATTTCCGCATTCGGCGAGGCTTTTCTCGTGCGCACGATCGAACAGCGGATGAAGACCGTCGGAACCGACGATTATCAAAATTATCATGATTATCTCAAAGTGAATGCCGACGAAGCGAAAACGCTGGGTGAATCCCTGCTGATCAACTACAGCCGGTTTTTCCGCGAGACGATGACGTTTTGTCTGTTGGAGAATTTCGTTTTTCCGAACATGGTCGATGAAAAAAACGGTGGTGAACTCCGCATCTGGTCGACCGGTTGTTCACGCGGGCAAGAAGCCTATTCGATCGCAATCTTGTTGAAGGAACTGGCGGACGAGTCAGGCAAGGAAATCCGTTTCCGTATCTTCGCGACCGATATCTCACAATCCGTGCTCGATTCCGCCTGCGCCGGCGTCTATGATTTCGACGCGGTTCAGAATATACGCCTGAAGCATCTGGAAAAATACTTCACCAAAGTCGGCAACAAATATATCCTGTCGCACAAGATCAAACAACATGTGCACTTCTCCCACTACGATATCCTGGACCCGGATACCGTCCATCCGCCGGAAAGCATCTTCGGCGATTTCGACCTGGTCATCTGCAGCAATCTTCTGATCTATTACAAACCTATACATCAACAGGCCATTCTTCACCGATTGAAACAATCGTTGGCACCCAACGGCTATCTGGTGACCGGCGAAGCGGAACGCATGCTGGTACAGCCCGGTGAGAAACTGCAAGCGGTATCCGCCATCGCACCCATCTTCAGAAACAAACAAAGGAGGAAATTCCCATGAGATCGAAAAACTTGAAAATCGGAACCCAAATCATACTCTGTCTTGGCATCATGTTTTTCCTGACCTTGGTATTGGGAATCACTTCGTTCATGCAGACCAGCCAGCTGCATAACCAGACGATTTCGCTCTACGAGCATCCGCTGCAGGTACGTACCGCGATCGACGCGATCAATACGGACATCGTCACGATGCAGTTTGGTCTGCGTGAAATCATGCTGGCCGACAACGATACGCAAAAGCAGGACGCCTTGCACAGCATCCAATTGGCGGAAACAGACATTGAAAATCGTTTTGCGATCATCAAAGATCGCTTCTTGGGTCCGACAACGGATATCGAGAAAGCCCATATCTCCATAATCAACTGGAAGATCGAACACGACATCAGCGTTCAATTGGCGCTGGACGGGAAAATCAACGAAGTGAAAACCCGTTTGGCTCCCACCGGGGCGCAAGGCACCTACCGTACCACCCTCTTGGCGGATATCAAAGTGATCGACGACTTTGCGAAACTCAAGAGCGAAGAATTCCTGCAGACTTCCATCACCTTGGACAAAAACCTCAACAATCAGCTCGGCTCGATGCTGGTGGGTTTCCTTCTGACGACGCTGTTGGTCGGTTTCTATTTGTTTGCCTTCATCCGCAACCCGCTGACGGAAATGAACAAAGCCGTGTCGATGTTTCATCACGGCGATATGGATGCACGCAGCGACTATGCCAAAGATAATGAATTCGGTACGCTTTCGAAATCGATCAATGCATTGGCCGACACGGTCCAAGGCAACATGATCCTCAATCAGAAATCCATCGGCTTGGCGGAAGCATTGTTGAGCGAAGACGATGTGCGGCGTTACTTCCAAACCACATTGCAAGTCCTGATCGAAACGACCGGTGCGACGATGGGAGCGGTCTACCTGCTGGATGACAAGCGTTCCAACTATGAATTGTTCGAGGCGACCGGGTTGAGCGAAGAAGCGAAATCCTCTTTCTCCGCCTATGAGCGCGAAGGTGAATTCGCGGCGGTCCTTACATCAAGGAAGGTCCAGTTCATCAAGGATATCCCCGACGATACGCGTTTTGTTTTCCAGACCGTGGGTGGACGTTTCATCCCGCGTGAATTGATCACCATCCCACTTACGACCAACAACCATGTCATCGCGATCATCTCGCTGGCGACGATACGGAAATTCGAGGATCATACCTTGGATTTCATCAACAATAATCTGGTCGCGCTGAGCGCACGGACCGAAGGGATCCTGGCGTATCGCAAGATCAAGGAATTCGGCGACGAACTCGAACAGCAGAACGCCGAATTGGAAGCGCAGAAACAGGAACTCTTCGCGCAGTCCGCCGAATTATCGCAACAGAATACCGAACTGGAGATGCAGAAGAAGCAGTTGGTCGAAGCGAGTCAGCTGAAGACCAATTTCCTATCCAATATGAGCCATGAACTGCGCACGCCGCTCAACTCGGTGATCGCCCTTTCCGGCGTCCTGCATCGCAGGTTGGAAAATAAGATCCCCGCGGAAGAATACAGTTTCCTGGAAGTCATCGAACGCAACGGGAAGAATTTGTTGCTGCTGATCAACGACATCCTCGACATCTCGCGCATCGAATCGGGACACGAAGAGATCGAAATCACCAAATTCAATATGAATACCCTGCTGGATGATGTGATGGTGGTGATCAAACCGCAAGCCGACCAGAAAATGGTCGTCATGGTACAGGAGACCAGCGGACTGGATTTGTATGTCCGCAGCGATTTCGACAAATGCCACCATGTCCTGCAGAACCTGATCGGCAATGCGGTGAAGTTCACCGAGCATGGCCAAGTCACCTTGTCCGCAAAAGCTAGGGGCGATGTACTGGAAGTGAAAGTCGGCGATACAGGTATCGGGATTTCGGCCGAACATCTGCCTTACATATTTGATGAATTCCGGCAGGCGGACGGCAGCACGTCGCGCCGCTACGGCGGATCCGGTTTGGGTCTGGCGATCGCCAAGAAATATGCCAACCTGCTGGGCGGGACGATCAGCGTCAAGAGCGAAGTGGATCTGGGATCCGAATTCACCCTCATTCTGCCATTGACTTATGATGTCCAAAACAAGATCCAGGATAAGGAAGAATCCTTCGTGATGAATTCGCCGAAGAAACGCGAAATCGAGGCAGGCGCATCCCTATCCCGCGATAAGACGGTCCTGATCGTCGAGGACAACGATGCGGCGATTGTCCAGCTCAAGGATCTGGTCGAAGAAACCGGGGCCCGTGTACTGGTTGCGCAGAATGCCGCCGAAGCCTTCAATATCATCGACAATATCCTGCCCGATGCGATCCTATTGGATCTGATGATGCCGGACATCGATGGATTCAGCGTCTTGCAGACCATCCGCGACGCCGAAGCGACCGCGCTGGTCCCGGTGCTGATTTTGACCGCGAAGCATATCACCAAAGAAGACCTGAAAACACTCAAACGCAACAATATCCACCAATTGATCCAAAAAGGCGACATCGATCGCCGCCAGCTCCAGCAAGCCGTCCTCAGCATGATCCATCCTGAAATGTCGATCGTGCCGCAGCGTCCGCTGCAGGATATCCAAGGGAAACCGACGGTCCTGGTGGTGGAGGATAATCCTGATAATATGATCACGGTCCGCGCCATGCTTTCAACTGACTATATCGTCATCGAAGCCGTCAACGGACTTGAAGCGATCGAAATGGCACGTAAATACATCCCGCATCTGGTTCTGATGGACATCGCGCTGCCCGGTATCAACGGGATCGAAGCGTTCCAGCGCATCCGCGCCATCCCGAGCCTAAGCCATGTGCCGGTCATCGCCTTGACGGCCAGCGCCATGGAAAAAGACCGTGAGGCCATCCTGTCGCATGGATTCGACGCTTACATCGCGAAACCGATCATCGCCAAAGAATTCTTCAAGGTGATCAACGAGATCCTGTATGGAAAATAGACACATCAACATCCTGGCGATCGACGACAACGCCGATAACCTCATCAGTATCAAAGCCTTGCTCGGCGACGCTTTCCCCAAGGCCACGGTCTTGCTTGCGAACACCGGGCAGAAAGGCCTGGACATCGCGGCGGAGATCCTGCCGGACGTCATCCTGCTGGATATCGTCATGCCTAACATGGACGGCTTCACCGTCTGCCGGAAATTGAAAGCTGATCCGAATGTCAATGAAATCCCAGTGGTTTTTTTGACCGCCATCAAAGGCGATAAGGAAAGCCGCATCAAAGCCCTGGAATGCGGAGCCGAAGCGTTTCTGGCCAAACCGATCGACGTGAGCGAACTGACCGCGCAGATAAGAGCGATGCTGAAAATCAGGGAAGCGAATCTCATGAAACGCGATGAAAAGCAACGGCTGGCTTATCTGGTCGAAGCGAAAACCGCCGAATTGACGATCGCTTTACGTTTCACCACCCAGCTGGTCGACGAATTACGCAAAGAAAACGAAGCGCGTCAACGCAGTGAAGCGGAACTTATGGAAACCAAGGAATACTTGGAAAAGCTCTTTTCTTCATCCAGCGCACCGATTCTGGTTTGGAACGAAAAACTCCTGATCACGAAACTAAATGAGGCTTTTGAGAAAATAATCGGGAAATCAGCGCAGGACCTGCTTGGAATCAGCATGCTCGAACTCTTTTCAAAGAAGAATCTTGCCATAATGGCCGCGGCGCTCGAAGACGCCCGTCTGGGCAAGGACATCGAAGCGATGGAAGTGGACATCCGGCATACCGACGGTACGATCAAGACCGTGTTGTGGAGCACCGCGACCCTTTTCGAGCCGGGCGACAACCGCAAATTCACCGTCATCGCGCAAGGACAGGACATCACCCAACGTCTGGAAGCCGAAAAGAAACTCGTCCAGATGAGTTTCCACGACCACCTGACCGGTCTGTATAACCGCCGCTTCTTCGAAGAAGAGATGACACGTCTGGATACCGAACGGAATCTCCCGATTTCGATCATCATGGGGGACATCAACGGACTGAAACTCATCAACGACTCGTTCGGGCATGCGGCCGGCGATGAATTATTGAAGAAGACAGCCAATGCCATGAAGCGTTTTTTCCGTGAAGACGACATCGTCGCGCGGTTGGGCGGGGATGAATTCGTCATCCTGCTGCCCAAAACGGACGCTCCCGAAGCGGAAAACATCGTCCGGCGCATTCAAGAATATATCTCGAAAGAAAAAGTCATGAATATCGATCTGTCGGTCTCGATCGGGTTTTCAACGAAGAAAACAAAAGACGAATCGATCCTTGATTTCTTGAAGAAAGCCGAAGACAATATGTATCGGGTCAAACTCTATGAAAACAAGAGCATCCGCAGCAAGACCATCGATGTGATCATGGACGCGCTGGTCGAGAAAAGCCAGCGTGAACTGATGCATTCCAAGCGCGTCAGCGCAGTCTGCGAACGGATCGCGACGGAAATGCAATACCAGCCTGAATTCATTAATCAGATCCGCATCGCCGGTCTGATCCACGATATCGGAAAGATCGGCATCGACGAAAGCATCCTCAATAAACCGGGAGCGTTGGATGAAGACGAATGGGCGGCGATGAAGAAACATCCGGAAGCCGGATGGCGCATCCTGAACTCGGTCAGCGAATTCTCCGAACTTTCCGAATTCGTGCTGTCCCATCATGAACGCTGGGACGGGACGGGATATCCGCGCGGGCTCAAAGGCGAACAGATTCCGATCGAAGCCCGCATCATCATGATCGCAGATTCCTTCGATGCGATGACCAGCATGCGCAGTTACCGTAAAGCGCTCAGCCACGACGACGCGATTCTCGAATTGAAACGCTGTGCGGGAATCCAATTCGATCCGGAAATCACACGCTTGTTCATCGAGAAAGTACTCGGGGATAAATGGGACTAAAAACAAAGGGAGCAATTCAATCGAGCTCCCTTTTCATTCTGATTATTGAGATAACGATCGGTTGACGAAAGCTT
>JBAVGP010000240.1:0-4025 GCA_049684955.1 Erysipelotrichaceae bacterium | reverse complement strand
GAAGTCGGCATGCTGAAACTGATGAGCCGCGTCGATTCGAAAATGGAAGTCCGGCCTCAAACCGAAGATAAACCGATCAGAAAAGAGATTACCAGTCCGCGTCCTGAAGCGAAAACGGATGTCAAATCGATCCAGACAGTCAAACCAGTCGTCGAAGAAGTGAAGAAAGACGTCCAACCGAGTTTGACCCTTGAAAAGACAGTGGAAATTTCGCAGGAAGATATCGCGGAAACCGTAATATCACAACCCGAATCGAAACCTACCCCAAAATCCGCAGAAAAGCGCGAGACACCGAAGGAAATTTTCGACGGACTGACGCCTTCCGTGATCGGATTTGATTTCCTGCTGCGTCTTTTGGTCAGCGCGGATAAAAACAAACGTAAAAACGACGAATTGTTATGGAATAGACTCGAAAACTACCTGCTTGACCTAGTATATGCCCGCTGTGCGAGCATGCTGCGCGGCAGTCAGATCCTATGCAGCGGGGACGGGTACTTGTTGGTCAGCGTTCCTTATGCCGGTTCGGCCAGCGAAATCAACAGTCCGGACAACGAATTGATGCTTGCCAGATTCTCCAACGAGCTATTGGGTAAGTCGCATAAGGTATTCGCCGTGACGGAAGAAGAGCGCACAAGTCTGCTTCAGCTTTTCAGGGAGAAAAAGACCCAAAACACATTACCTGAAGGCATCGTCGTTCAGGCACCTTACATAGAAACTAAGAAGCAGGACGACAAACCGATCGAAAACGACTTGCCAGACGGGCTTTTCGCACTTTTCGGCGAAGGGAATATCGATATCGTGAGAGAGGAAAAGAAATGAATATCCAACAATTGATGAAACAGGCGCAAACCATGCAGGCGGATATGATGAAAGCCGAGCAGGAACTTGCCGCCAAAATATCGACCGTCGACAGACAAGGGATTAAATTAAGCATGAACGGGGTTTTCGAATTAAAATCGGTATCGATCGATCCAATGTTGCTGAAAGTTGAAAACAAAGAGATGCTTGAAGATATCCTCGTGATGAATATCAATCAGCTGACGAAACAGATCCAGGACGACCGTGCCGAAACCGTCGGAACGCTGACCCAAGGGCTGAAAATTCCGGGAGTGCTGTAAATGTACCCGAAATCGTTCCAACAATTGATTGACAGCTTCCGGAAACTTCCGGGGGTCGGCGCACGCACTGCCGAGCGCTTCGCCTTTCAACTGTTGAATATGCCGAAGGATGAAGTCGATCTCTTCGCGGACAGCCTCAAACAAGCGAAAAAGAGCCTGCATTCCTGCCATATCTGCGGAAATCTCAGCGAAGAGGATCTCTGCGAAGTATGCAAAGATGTTCATCGGGATACGTCGATGATCTGCGTCGTACAGGATGTCAAAGATGTCTCCGCGATGGAACGCATGCGGGAATACCGCGGCGTGTATCACGTGTTGGGCGGGGCGATTTCGACCATCAAAGGAATCCTGCCCGAGGATCTGAATATCGAATCATTGATGAAACGGTTGGGAAACGTCAAAGAAGTGATCGTCGCCACGAATCCGACGCTGGAAGGCGAGACGACCGCGCTCTATCTGGCCAAACGCCTTGCGGATAAGGTACCGTTGGTCACACGGTTGGCGCACGGATTACCGATGGGCGGGCATGTGGATTATGCGGATGAATTGACATTGATCAAAGCCATGGAAGGCAGAAACAAGATCTAAGGGGTAGCAACATGAAAACAGACATCGAAATCGCACAAGCAAATGTGATGGATCCCATCGAACGTATCGCCCGTAAAGCGAAAATAGATTCCGACGCGTTGGAATACTATGGGAAATTCAAAGCCAAGATCAATTTATCCTTTCAAGAGAAAATCGCGTCGAACCACGACGGAAAACTGATTCTGGTCACTGCCATCACACCGACGAAAGCCGGTGAAGGGAAATCAACCATCACAGTCGGTTTGGTCGACGGTCTCAGCGCCCTTAATAAACATGCCATCGGCTGTATGCGCGAACCTTCCTTAGGTCCGGTTTTCGGATTGAAAGGCGGAGCTACGGGCGGAGGAAACACCCAAGTCGTCCCGATGGATGAAATCAACCTGCATTTCACCGGTGATATGCATGCGGTCACCGCTGCCAACAACCTGGTTTCCGCTGTGTTGGACAATCATATCTGGCAAGGCAACGAATTGGGCATCGATCCCGATAAGATCCTGTGGAAACGCTGTTTGGACATGAATGACCGGGCATTACGCAATATCGACATCAACCTCGACGACAAGAAAATCCAGCCGCGTCGCGAGCATTTCCAGCTCACGGTCGCTTCACAGATGATGGCGATCCTCTGTCTTGCTAAAGACATGAAGGATTTCCGTCAGCGCATCGAACAGACCATCGTCGCGTTCACCTTCGACGACCGTCCGATCACAATCAATGATCTGCAATGCGTCGGTTCGATCATCGTACTCATGAAAGACGCGATCAAACCGAATCTCGTCCAGACTCTTGAAAAGAATCCGATCTTGATCCATGGCGGACCGTTCGCGAACATCGCGCATGGTGCCAATTCCATCATCGCCACCAAAATGGCGTTGAAACTCGCGGATTTCGTCGTTACGGAAGCGGGTTTCGGATCCGATCTGGGAGCGCAGAAGTTCATGGACATCACCTGTCCGACAGCCGGCATGCATCCTTCCGTCGTCGTCCTGGTGGCCACTGTGCGTGCGCTTAAAATGCATGGCGGACAAGCCTATGATGACCTGAAACAGGAAAACACGGCGGCATTGAAAGCCGGATTGCCGAATCTCGCGAAGCATGTGGAAAATATCCGCGGTTACGGAGTCCAGCTGGTCGTCGCGGTGAACAAGTTCCTGACCGATACATCAGCCGAACTCGCCATCATCAAAGCATGGTGCCTCGAGCACCAAGTCCCCTTCGCCCTCAACGAATCCTGGGAACAAGGTTCGCAAGGCGCATTGGCGCTTGCCCACGAAGTCATCACCCTTTGCGAGAAGGAAAATAAATATCACTCGATCCTGAATCCGAGCCAGACCATCCAGGAAAAACTGGATATCCTCAATCGGAAAATCTACGGCGGGGATCAGGTCGTCTACACCGAACTTGCACTTCAGCAACTCGACCGGATCAAAGCCCTCGGATTGGAAAAAATGAATGTATGCGTCGCGAAAACCCAATCATCCTTGTCGGACGACCCGAAACTGCTGGGACGTCCCGAAGGGGTCGACCTGCATGTGCGGGAACTTCAAATATCATCCGGAGCAGGGTTCATCGTAGCCATCTGCGGAACCATCATGACGATGCCGGGATTACCCAAAGTACCTGCGGCAGTCGGCATCGATATCGACGAACACGGGAGAATCACAGGCTTATTCTAAGGGATTCTCCCTTTTTTAATGGCTTTCCGCATGGTACAATGAAGCCAAGGAGATTTAGAGCCGATGTCCTCAATCGCGTATATCACCGACAAGAATATGATTGAATTCCATCGTATTCATGGCAACTCTGTCATGAATTTTTGGCGTCCGACCAGTTCGAAGCGATTCACCGATTTTTTCGAAGGAGATCTGCTTTTCTTCTTGGCGAAAGGCACCGAACACGGCATCAACCGTGAAAAGGGCATCATCGGTTACGGTCGCTACACGGAAGCGAACATGTTCTCTTTCCGTCAGATGTGGAATCGCTTCGGCACGCTCAACGGATATGCCACGGCGAATGAATTCAAGGAAGCGATCTTACGCGTATCCAAGACGAAGACCTTGTCGCCTTCGTTCCACTGCCTGACCCTGTGCGACGTGGTGTTCTTTCAATCGCCCGTCTATCTCTCGGAAATCGGCATCAGCATCTCCGCCAGCCTCGAAAGTTATATCTATCTCGACCGTGAAGACCCGCGTGCGACCGCCAAGATACTCAGCCAGGCGAACGAAGTTGGGATCGACGTATGGACCGCGACCATCAGCAGCCATGCCCCCAACGCCACCGTCTTCGACGATGATCTGATCCGCCAGACCGTACGCGGCC
>JBAVGP010000239.1:0-2993 GCA_049684955.1 Erysipelotrichaceae bacterium | reverse complement strand
ATATAGAGCCTCGTTCTTTAGCGTGGTTGTGATAAAAACACCCATTACTTCTTGAATCGTTTCTTTTAAGGTAACCTATGGTAAAATGTTCTTGGAGGACGAAAATGAACACGAACTTGGAAAAAGTGGCGAAAGCGATCGCCAAACAAGCCCTGCAGCATCCCGGTATCTATAATTACGCGATACCTGATCTGTGGGATAACTTCGGATATAACGGAGAAGAGAAAATCAGGACGCATGACGGGCATGTGCTGGTCAATCCTTATCATTTCTATGCATCGCTGATCCGCGATGTTTTTCTGAATATCGCCGCGAAAAATATCAATTACGGTCAAAGTTACTATATCGGACGCGATGCCGACGAAGATCTGCATAACGGGGACTGGATCCGCAAATCGAGTGTCTACTCGATGATGATCCGCGCTTCCGGAAGTTTCGACCATGACCGCACCGGCGCATTGGAAGACCGCAACCTGTATCATCTGAAAGATACCGGGACGTTCGTCAAAGCCTTGGCGCTGTTGCCGAATTTGAAGAAAATGGGGATCGATGTATTGTATCTGCTGCCGATCGCCAAGTATTCACTCAAGGATAAGAAAGGTGAACTGGGTTCACCCTACGGAGTCGCGAATTTCTACGCCCTGGATGCCGGTCTCAAAGATCCGATCACCGGTGACGAAACGAGTGTTGAACAAGAGTTCAAAGCATTCGTCGAAGCCGCGCATATCTTGGGCATGAAGGTCATCATCGATATCATCCCGCGCACCAATTCGGTCAACTCGGATCTGATCGTCGATCATCCCGATTGGTTCTATTGGATCGATCTGGCGGATCTGCCGGACTATCGCTCGCCGATGGTCCCGGGTTTGAAGAACGCGCTGCCGGCGAAGAAGGAATATGCGCCGCAGATCTACGCCTCTCCGGAAGTGTTGGAGCATATCCGAAAGTTCCGCAAGAATCCGAAACAGCTTGATCCTCAAAAATGGCGTAAACTGATCCGCGAATACAAATCCGAGACGAACACCAAGGAAATCCTGGATCTCGTACAGGATTATTACGAAATGACGATCGCCCCGGCTTTCTCCGACTGCATCAACGATCCGCAGCCGGCTTGGAGCGATGTCACCTATTTCCGCATGTATCTCGACCATCCCGCAAGCAGCCAGCGTTATCTGAAAAAACTGGGCGAATTTGAACCTTATATCCTGTTTGATGTCGCCAAGAGCAGTTTCAATCCTGGGACATTGCCGAATCTCCCGCTGTGGGAGATGTTGAGCGGGATCATCCCCTTCTACCAGAAACAATTCGGGATCGACGGAGCACGGATCGACATGGGTCACGCCTTACCGTTGGAACTCGTCAGCGAAATCATCCGTAAAGCCAAGGAACTGAATCCTGAATTCACGTTCATCGCCGAGGAATTGGACGTCGTCAACGCGGCGGATGCCAAGTCCAAGGGATACAATATGATCATCGGGGACGGCTTCATGCGTGAACCGCGCGTCTACGACGGATTGTTCAACAGCTTCGCCTATGGTGCCATGAATCTTGAATCCCCGCTGTTCGCCTGCGGAGAGACGCACGACACCCCAAGACTGGCCGCCCGCAACGGTGAAGAGACGTTGGCGAAGATGCTGACGATATTCAACCTCTTCATCCCCAATGCGATCCCGTTCTTGAATTCAGGCCAGGAAGTGTTCGAACGTCAACCGATGAATACCGGATTGGATTGCCGTCCCGACGAAGATCAGATGTTGGACCCCGGTGATCCCTATTTCGGGAAACTGGCGTTGTTTGATCGTTATGCCTTCCACTACCTGCATCCTTTGCGTTGGGAGTTCATGAACCTGATCCAGGATGCGAATACGATCCGTCAGCGCATCCTTCCGGCATTGTTGGACAAGCTTGCCACCTATCCGCTGGGCTTCAGCGCTCCGTGGGATATGGCCGCCGGTTTCGGATTCCACTATGACGGAAAAATGACCTTGGTCGTCGCCAACACCAATGTGTTCAACGCCAAAGATCATCTGATCCGCCTGGATAACCTGCCTGAGGAATTCCTCGACGGAACACGGCAGATACGTCAGATCTTCTCAAGCGATAAAGCCAGCGTCTGGCCGACCTTGACCATCGATACCTATCCCAACATTTCACTCCATTTTGAAAAAGGTGAAGTGAAGATCCTCGAAATCGAATAAAGAAGACGCCGGAACATCTCCGGCGTCTTTTAGATTTTAAGTGAATAGATGCGTGAGCTTTCGCCCCAGGGATGATAGCCGATCCCGACGAAACCGAAACCGAAATGTTCATAATAGCCGACATGGTCGGTAGCCAGGTAGATTTCCCCAAACCCGGCTTTCTTCGCGTCTTCGATGGCTTTTCTAATCATCATTTCACCGAAATTGTTGCCTCGCCGATCTTCTTCCACAAACATGGCGCAAATCCAAGGGTAAAGATCCATACGGCTGATGAAGTCGTTGGTGATCAACCCGGCACAGCCGATGATACGTTCTCCTTCGATCAGCAAGTACCATTGCGGCAGCGGGGCTCTGGATCCGCTAGTGTGGGTCAGACAATCGACATAGACTTGACGGTTCTTGGGGTTAGCCCATTTCGAAGCGATATAGTGGATCGCTTCAGGCAATAGTGTCGGGTCTTGACGGAGAGATACGACAGTAGGCATACGTTCACTTTCTTTCTTTCGGTATCGTGAAGAGTACCGGTTTATCGCTCAAAGCGATCTTACCATGTTCGATTTTAACTTCTTTGCCTGTAACAAGATGCATATAAATGCCATCGGGAAGTTGGATTTCCATTTTGCCGGTCTCATTCCCTACGTTCATCAATCCAACGACGATCTTATCCTCGTTCTCATATTCGAAGTGCAGGACATCTTTGTCATGACTGACGATTTTATATCCTCTGTTTTGAGCGAATATCTCATCTTTCTTCATTTTCGCGAGACCTCGGATCCAGAATACTCGTTCATTATC
>JBAVGP010000238.1:0-3478 GCA_049684955.1 Erysipelotrichaceae bacterium | reverse complement strand
CGATTGAATATGGCTTTATCACCAATGTGTCGGATGCGGCGTTCTGGAAATCCAACAAACAATTATTAGCACAGAAGACTGTCGAAGGCTTCGTAAAAGGACTACAGTTGGTTCCATCCAACTAAGTAAAGGAAGATCATGCAGTATCAAATCAATAAAGGCTCGAAATCGTTCGGACCTCAGGAAGTGTTCACCGATATACAGTTTGAACTTAAAGAAGGCGAGAAAGTCGCGCTTGTCGGACGCAACGGCAGCGGTAAAACGACATTATTGAAAATAATCGCCGCGGAATTGGATCTTGATTCCGGTGAAATCCACCGGCCGCGTGATTTAACGGTCGGTGTTTTAGCGCAGACAAGTTTCACCGACGAAACCAAAAGCGTACATGAAGAACTGATCGCGCTATATCAGCCGGTGCTGGACCAGCAGGCGAAACTCGATGCCCTGACACATCGCATGCTCATCGACCACAGCGAAGAAATACTGGATGATTACGCACGGGCCCAACACGAGTTCGAAGCGATGAACGGATATACCTGGAAACAGGAAATGATGACCGTGGTGACCAAATTCGGCTTCACGGAAGAAGATCTGCAACGGCCGATCGCAACGTTCTCGGGCGGACAGAAAACCAAACTCGCCTTCGTGAAACTCCTTCTATCGAAACCGGACATCCTGCTGTTGGATGAACCGACCAACCATCTGGACATGGCGACCATCGAATGGCTCGAAACCTATCTGAAATACTACGAAAAAGCAGTCATTTTCGTCTCGCATGACCGGATGTTCATCGATCATGTGGCCGAAGTCGTCTGGGAGCTCGAATTCGGCTCGCTGACGCGTTATAGCGGAAACTATGCCTCCTATACCCAGCAGAAGCTGCTTAACCAGGAGAGGCAGCTGAATGCCTTCAAGCGTCAGCAAAAAGATATCAAACGCTTGGAAGAGCTGATCGAGAAGTTCCGCTACAAGAAAAGCAAAGCGGCGTTCGCGCAATCGAAGATCAAATACCTCGACCGCATGGACCGCATCGGCAATCCCAAGACCGACCACAAGAACTTCAAAACCAAATTCAACGCCCGTCTGCGCGGAGGCAAGACCGTCTTCACCTGCAAGGATCTGGTGATCGGATACGATCGTCCCCTGGCTACCGTGAACCTGGAAATCCTGAGCGGCCAGCGAATCGCCGTCATCGGTCCCAACGGCCACGGCAAATCGACTTTCCTGAAAACCGTGATGGGATTGATTCCTCCCTTAAGCGGCGACTTCCTGATCGGCCACCAAATCGAGATGGGCTATTTCGACCAGGATGTCGCGACCTTCACCTCGGGCAAAAGCCTGCTGGAAGAACTGTGGGACAGTTATCCCGACCTCACCCATACCCAAGTACGCACGATCCTCGGTGGTTTCCTTTTCACGGCTGACGAAGTGTTCAAGACCGTCGATGTCATCTCCGGGGGCGAAAAGGTCCGCCTGAGCCTGGCGAAACTGATGTTGGAACAAGCCAACTTCATGGTCCTCGACGAACCGACCAACCATCTCGATCTTTTAGGCAAAGAAGCTCTTGAGGAAGCGTTCAGCGAATATAGAGGGACGATCCTGTTCGTATCCCATGACCGATATTTTATCCAGAAGATGGCGACCGGCGTGCTGCATATCGAAAACGGCGAAGCGAACTATTTCCCGCTGAAGTTCGAAGCGTTCAGCGAAATCCCCAAGGAAGTGCCCAAAGCGAAGATCGAGCAGGAAGTCCGCCAGCAGAAACAGAACGCGGCGAAAGATCTGAAAAAAGAACTCGCCAAACTCGAAAAGTCCATTTCCGCCAAGGAAGACGAACTTGAAGACTTGCGAGAAAAGCGCTACGATCCCTACTATTATCATGATTACAAGAACATGTTGGAACTGGATAACCAGATCGACACGGTCCACAACGAGATCGCAAGCCTGATGAAAGCTTGGGAAGAACTGAGCGAAGAATTGGAAAACGTTGGAAAACCCGAAGAAAATTGATATAATATTAAAGCATTTACAGAGGAGGACACTATGGCAAACTGTCTAGTCGCACAATCAGGCGGACCGACATCGGTTATCAACGCCACCTTGGCCGGAGTGGTCAAAGCCAATCAATTGAATCCGATCTACACCATCGTCTACGGAGGATTGAACGGGATCGAAGGCATCCTTGAGGAGCATTTGGTCGACCTTACGGATATGAGCGAGGACGAGAACCGCATCCTGCGTCAGACGCCGTCCAGCGCGCTGGGATCCTGCCGCTACAAGCTAAAAAGAAGCAATACAGCCGATTTCGAACGGATTTTCCAGGTCTTGGATAAATACGATATCGAAACGTTGTTTTACATCGGCGGCAACGACTCCATGGATACCGTTTTCGCACTCAGCGAGTACGCGGAAGCCAATGGCATCAAGAATCACCGTTTCGTCGGATGTCCGAAAACCGTCGATAACGATCTCGTGATCACCGATCATTGCCCGGGTTATGCATCCGCCGCGAAATTCATCGCGACGACCGCGCTGCAGACCTGGCTGGATGTCAATGTATATACGCGTCAGGAAGTTTTCATTCTTGAAACCATGGGCCGCGATGCAGGCTGGCTGGCCGCATCCGCAACCTTGAGCGGGATCGTCGACCTGCTCGTCCTACCCGAAATTCCATTCGATCAGGAAGTATTCCTGGATGAAATCAGAAAATCGATCGCCGAAAAGAATAAGTGCTATGTCGTCGTCTCCGAAGGCGCACGCTTCGCCGACGGAACCTATCTTGCGGCTGGCGAAGCGAAGAACGATGGATTCGGCCATGCCGTCTTAGGCGGAGCCGCCAATGCGATCCGCGATATGATTTTGAATTCCGGCGCCGCCAACCGTGTCAAAGTCCAAGACTTGAGCACGGCGCAACGCTGCCACGCCAGCGAACAATCGTTGGTCGACGTGGAAGAATCCTTCAAACTTGGATTAAGCGCGCATATGCGCAGCCAGGACAAAGCGTTCACCGGCCAGATGGTCGGCGTGAAACGCAAAGAAGGGAATATCTACGATGTCGAATTCTTCGCCACACCGGCCAGCAACGTCGCGAACAAAGTGAAGAATTTCCCCGTCGAATGGGCACTTCCGAACTATCACGGAGTCAAGCAGGAAGCCACCAATTATATGCGTCCGCTGATCCAGGGAACACCTGTCATCCTGACGGACGGCGGCTTGCCCGCCTACGTCGTTCCTTTCTACAAACGCTGATCCTTCAAAGCACCGGAGACGGTGCTTTCATCTTTTTATCATTCGGGTATAAAAAAACCCGGATATTTCCGGGTAGATTTCATTTGGCGGAGGAAGCAGGATTTGAACCCGCGCGA
The DNA here is from genome assembly GCA_049684955.1 of Erysipelotrichaceae bacterium. Classification (GTDB taxonomy): domain Bacteria; phylum Bacillota_I; class Bacilli_A; order Erysipelotrichales; family Erysipelotrichaceae; genus GWE2-51-13. The sequence continues at coordinate 113 of JBAVGP010000238.1, read as the reverse complement.
GCCTTGCAACTCCTATCGGTTTTCGAAACCGACCCCTTCAACCACTTGGGTATTCCTCCAGCCTTCTAAATATACCAAAAATAACGGTACTTGTCGACTGTTTTCGAGCACAG
>JBAVGP010000237.1:0-10994 GCA_049684955.1 Erysipelotrichaceae bacterium | reverse complement strand
CCAACGGCGCCTCGATCTTCACTGATTCGGGACGCATGTCCGCCTTGGCCGCAAGTGAATTCACCAGCGGAATGATCGGCATCAACATCGGGGTTCCGGTCCCGCGTGATCCCTTTGCGTTCGGAGGCTTGAAAAACTCGAAGTTCGGCTATGGAGATATCACCGGGTGGTCATCCGTCGATTTCATGACCAATACCAAGAAGATTACAACCAAATGGAATTCAGACGACAAAGTCGACTGGATGAGTTAAAAGGAGAACACCATGAGAGTCGTATTAATCAATGAATTCAGCCAGGCAGCCAAGAATCCGATCGTCCACAAGATGTTGGTGGAAGCGACCCGAGAAAAAGGCATCGAAGTATTCAACGTCGGGATGGAAAACACCGAGGAACGTCCTGAAATCACGTATATCCACTTAGGACTGATGGCATCCATCTTGCTCAACAGTAAAGCCGTCGATTTCGTTGTCACGGGATGCGGCACCGGCCAAGGCGCCAACATCTCGCTGAACAATTATCCCGGTGTCATCTGCGGGCTTTTGGTCGATCCGACCGACGCTTATCTGTTCAATCAGATCAATAACGGCAATGCCGCCGCGATCCCTTATGCGAAGGGTTTTGGCTGGGGCGCTGAACTGAATATCAAATTCATCTTCGAAAAACTGTTCCAGGAACCACGCGGCGAAGGATATCCGCCGGAACGCAAAGAACCCCAGCAACGCAATGCCCGTATCCTCGATGAAGTCAAAAGAGTCGTCAACCAGGATCTGATGCATATCCTCAACAATCTGGATCCGGAGTTCATCCGCACGATCTTTTCAAATCAGAAATTCAACGATCTCTATTTCACCTATAGCCAAGATGCGGAAATGACCACGTGGTTCAAGGAGTTTCTTGCCCGATGAGCACGACCGTAACCCTTCCTGCCTATACTTCCGGTGAAGATGCTTATCGGCGTGTCGCGGATGTCGTGAAAAGTTACGGTACTTCGTTTGTGGTCATCGGCGGAAAACGCGCGATGGATGCGGCACTCAGTAAATTATTGAACTCAGTCCATGGCAGTTCGCTTAAATACCTGGGAAAATTCCTTTATGGAAGCGAACCGAGCGATGAAAACGTCGAGAGGTTAACCAAAATCGAAAAGATCGTCCAGGCGGATATGCTTTTCGCGATGGGGGGCGGCAAAGCCATCGATACTGTCAAAAGTCTCGGTAAAAAGCTTGGCAAACCCGTTTTCACCTTTCCGACCATCGCGTCCACGTGCGCCGCTTCGACCGCGATTTCCGTCATGTACGACACCCATGGCGTATTCAGCCATGTGGAAAAGCTCGGCAAACCTCCGCTGCATGTCTTCATCGACTCGACGATCATCGGGAACGCCCCAGTCATCTATCTCTGGGCCGGCATCGGCGATACTTTGGCGAAGCATGTGGAAGTGAGTTTCGCCGGCAAAAACGATGCGTTGATGCATAGCGACGACCTTGCTACCACGATATCCCGCATGTGTGTTTGGCCGCATCTTGCTTTCGGAGCGCAAGCGATCCAGGAAGCATCCAACCACCAACCCGGTGAAGCAGTCAACCAAGTCGTCCTCAACAACATCATCTCAACCGGCTTCGTGTCGATCTTAGTCGATCCGAAATACAACGGGGCGTTGGCCCATTCGCTGTTCTATGGAATGACGCTGTTGCCTGAAATCGAGAAGAACCATCTGCACGGAGAAGTCGTCGCCTACGGCGTACTCGTACAATTGCTGATGGATGATCAGAAGGAACTCTTTGAAGAGTTGTATCCGTTCTATAAGCTGATCCATCTCCCGGTCAGTCTGAAAGACCTAGGTCTGAAAGCGGAAAGGGGACAATTCGAAGCCGTCCTTGATAAGACGGTCAATGGTCCCGAACTCGAATACTCACCTTACCCGATCACCCAGGATATGGTTTATACGGCGATGATGAAACTTGAGGAAATAAGCATTTCACCCAAAGGAGAAAAACAATGATGGAATATCTATCACCGAAACACGGTGAAAATCAAATGACAGATTATTCGGCTGCTTACCCGACCATGATGCTGGATAGCCGATTGGTCCGCTTGAATGCCGGAGAGAAACAAGCCTACTTTTCACTGGACGAAGAAGTCCTGATCGTTCTTCAGAGCGGAACGATGAAGTTCATCCATTCTGATATCGTCAATGAAGGATCCCGCACCAATGTCTTCGATCAAGGACCGACCGCATTGCATGTATGCTTCGATACCCATGTTTCAATCGAAGCCATCAGCGATTGCGAATACTTGCTGATCATGACCAAGAATACGCAAAGCTTCGAACCGCATCTCTATACCGAAGCCACCGTTTTGACGGTGATGCGCGGACAAGGCGTATGGCAGGACGGAGCATCCCGTTTGGTGCGAACCATCGTCGACTACAAGCGAAACCCGCTTTCGCATATCGCCTATGGCGAAACCATCAATTATCCAAGCAAGTGGTCAGGCTATCTTCCGCACCACCACATCCAGCCTGAACTCTATTATTATCGTTTCAACCGTCCTGAAGGTTTTGGAGCCTGTTTCTACGGCGATCAAGTCTATCAAGTCAAAGACTATGCGTTCTGTCCGATCGTCGATGATGTTGCACACCCGCAAGTATCGGCACCGGGTTATGCAATGTACTATTTCTGGTGCATCCGCCACTTCGACGACAATCCTTGGGTATCCCCGGTCGAGGTCGAGGACCACAAATGGCTTGCTGCCGCAGATGTGAAAATCTGGCCGGAAGTATAATTATGGATAACCTATCCAAACAAATTCGTCCAATCAAGGAACGTCCGATTCGGATCGTCCAGTTCGGAGAAGGTAATTTCCTGCGCGCTTTCGTGGATTGGATCGTCCAGCATATGAATGACGAAAATGTCTTCGACGGGAATGTCGCCGTCGTCCAACCACTGCCGATGGGACGTGTCAAAGAACTTTCGCAGCAGGACGGGTTGTATACATTGGTCCTCAACGGAATCGAAAAAGGCACGGTCGTCGATTCACATGAAATCATCGACGTGCTTTCCGCATTCAATGACCCTTATCTTGATTATCAAGGATTTCTAGGACTTGCGGAAATCGATGCCTTGCGTTTCGTTGTATCCAATTCTACCGAAGCCGGCATCGTCTATCATGCGGAAGACTTCGCATCCTCTTCGACGCCGGTATCTTTTCCGTGTAAAGTCTTGGCATTGTTGAAACGCCGCTATGACGCGTTTGACGGAGCCATCGATAAAGGCTTGATTTTCTTTCCCTGTGAATTGATCGATGACAACGGAAGCAAGCTGAAGGAAGTGGTCATGCGATTGGCTACGGACTATCATTTCGATCCCGCGTTCATCGCTTGGCTGCAAACAGCGAATCGTTTCTGCAATACCCTGGTCGACCGCATCGTACCGGGCTATCCCCGCAATGAAGCCGATGCCTATCAGGAAGCCTGGGGATACACCGACAACTCAATCGTCAAAGCCGAAATCTTCCATCTTTGGGTCATTGAAGCGGACGAGACGGTACGACGTGAATTTCCTGCGGATGCTGCCGGTCTGAATGTCAAATTCGTGGCGGATCATCATCCGTACAAAGAACGCAAAGTCAAGATACTGAACGGTGCGCATACCTGCATGGTGCCGGTCGCTTATCTGGCCGGATTCGACACGGTACGCGAAGCGATCGAAGATCCGACCATAAGAAAGTTCGTGCTTGAGTTTCTCGACAACGAAGTCCTGCCGACCATCGACCTGCCCAAAGACGAAATCGCCATCTTCACACGATCTGTCCTGGAGCGTTTTGCGAACCCCTTCGTCCGTCATGAGCTGATGAGCATTTCGCTCAACTCGATGACGAAATTCAAGACCCGCATCTTGCCTTCGGTGATCGAACTGGATGCGCAAGGCAAGTTCGCTTCGCATGCCTGGTTCTCGCTGGCTGCTTTGATCGTTTTCTATCGCGGAGGACGCAATGGCAAGGTGATCGATCTGAAAGACGACGAAGTCTGGATGACCTATTGGAAATCGCAGTGGAACGCAATCGAAACCAAACAGAATACGATCGAAGAAGTCGTCAGGCACTTCCTGACGAAAAAAGATCATTGGGAAAGCGATGTCCCTGCCAAAGATGAAGTGATAGCGTTCGTTTCAAAAGCCGTTTCCGAAATCACCAAGACAAGCATCGCGGAAGCGATGAAATCTTGTCTTGCTGGGGATTGATATGACGCATACACTGAAACTAAACGAAAAAGACAATGTGGCCGTCGCATTGAGCGACTGCATCAAAGGAAGCATCGAACAGGGAATCGTTCTTTTGGAAGATATCAAGCAAGGCCATAAATTCGCTTTGGGCGACATTAAGGCAGGGGAGCCGGTTGTAAAGTACGGGAACCCGATCGGAAACGCCACGGCTTTCATTACAACCGGAAGCCATGTGCATACCCACAACACAACGACTTCCCTGCAAGACCATGTCAAGTATGAGTACCGGAAAGAAAAAACGGATTCCGACATCCGCAAACCATTGACCTTCGAAGGGTATCCCCGTTTCGATGGACAAATCGGCATCCGCAACGAACTGTGGATCATCGTACTGGTCGGATGTGTGAATGCGATCGCGGATGCCATCCTGCGCCGCTTCAACAAGCAACATCCGGTATTGGAAATCGACGGAGCCTTTACGTTCGCCCATCCCTACGGCTGTTCGCAGATGGGGGATGATCATGAACTGACGAAGCAAATCCTGCAGAACATGGTCCATCATCCCAATGCGGGCGGAATTCTGATTCTCGGCTTAGGATGTGAAAACAACCAACTGAGTGCCTTCATGGATAGTCTGGGTGAGGTCGACAATACCCGCATCCGCACGCTGGTCTCACAGGAAGTCGATGATGAGATCAAAGTCGGTGCCGAATTATTGGATGAACTTTATGATGTCATGAAGAACGATCGGCGGGCCACTGTTTCCGCTGAGCATCTGGTGATCGGTCTTAAGTGCGGAGGTTCGGATGGACTTTCCGGCATCACCGCGAATCCTTTGGTCGGTAAAATATCCGATTATTTCATATCAATCGGCGCCAGCGCCTTGTTGACGGAAGTCCCTGAAATGTTCGGAGCTGAGCAAATCCTGATGAACCGCGCGAAAAACCCTGAAGTGTATCGCAAAACCGTGACGATGATCGATGATTTCAAACAATACTATATTGATAACAACCAGGTGGTGTATGAGAATCCATCCCCGGGAAATAAAGCCGGCGGCATCACCACGTTAGAGGATAAATCGTTGGGATGTATCCAAAAGGCGGGACACTCGGAGGTCGCCGATGTGCTGACTTACGGGGACCGCATCAAGGAAAAGGGACTGACATTGATCAGCGGTCCAGGGAACGACATCGTCGCAACCACCTTACTTGGATCGGCCGGAGCGCAGCTCGTCCTGTTTACCACGGGACGCGGAACTCCGTTCGGTGGATTCATACCGACCCTCAAGATTTCCAGCAATTCTGAGATTGCACTGCGTAAACCGCATTGGATCGATTATGATGCCGGATGCCTGATCACGGGTACGACGATGGATGAGGCGACCAATCAACTCGTCAGCCAGATCCTGCGTGTCGCATCCGGAGATCCTGTAAACAATGAAACCAACGGAAATCGGGAAATCGCCATCTTCAAAATGGGTGTGACCCTATAATTTTAATTTCCGAACTTGTTTCTGAAAAGGATCCTGTTCAGTAACCACATTTATGTATTTCAGAAGGATGGTCCGCAAGAACCATCTTTTCTTTATTTTCAGCATGTGTAATTTCTTTTAACTATCTTCAAAATATTCCAAGCATTTGCCACAATTCCGACAAAATTCGGGACTACTCTATAAGTATAAGTTACCAGACATTCTAGGCAACAAAGGAGACATTATGAAAAACAAACCATTCTTAAAAAGTATCACTGTCATCGGAATCGTCATGACGATGACCTTCGGGAATATCGCCTACACCTATTACGGGACCACCCAATACCAGGCAAAAATCAGTGAATTGGAAGCCACCGTGGCGAAGCTTCAGGCAACTGAGTCTTCCAACGCCACCAACGTTTCTTACTTGAATGGGGGTGTCGGTTCATCCGCGATCGCTTCGAAAGTGATCCCTTCGGTCGTCGGAATCGAAGTGACGGCGCAAGTCACCGTGAATTACGGGCCTTTCGGAAGCCAGACCTCCACGCAGACCAGCAGCGGCTCCGGGATCATCTATAGCAGCGACGGATACATTATCACCAACTACCACGTCGTGGCGAGCTATGTGGAAAGCAGAAGCACTGGATCGATGAAAGTGATCCTTAGCGATGGAAAATCGTATAGCGCAACGTATGTCGGCGGCGATGCGACCAATGACTTGGCGGTATTGAAAATTACGGCGACGGGGCTTACTGCGGCAACCTTCGATACCACCAACGATCTCAAAGTCGGTGATTACGCCATGGCGATCGGTTATCCTCTCGGCATGGACCTGGCCAGTTCGGTCACGGTCGGCGTCGTCAGCGGCATCCATCGTTCCGTCGACACGCAGAACAGTAAACTAACACTCATCCAGACGGATGCGGCGATCAACCCGGGTAACAGCGGCGGTGCGTTGGTGAACAGCGCAGGCGCGATCATCGGGATCAATAACAGTAAGATCGCTTCCACTTCCGTCGAAGGAATCGGCTTCGCCATTCCGATCGATTACGCGATGCCGATCATCAAATCCATCATCAGCGCGAACAAATAGGTCCGACAGACGATCAATCCCTATTCGCTTCAAGAATGGTTCCTTAACCATTCTTTTTTTTATGGGAATTCAACTTCCTGATTACCTGACGATGTTTCATATGTAATGAGTTATAACGATCTTGCGAAAAATGGACCGGCAAATCAGTGTATAATCATAATAGTGCAGGAAGTCGAGAAAGGATTGCGATATTGTAATGATGCTGAAAAGAAGCAGATCAGAATAATTAATGGGGGCAAAATGAAGAAATCATGGATCATCACTGTAATCGCATTATTCGTGATTGCTATCGTCGGGGTGCTTTTATTCGCTTATCTTGATCAACGATATACGGGTGACATTCGTTCGAATTGGGGAATCGAACTTCCCGCTCCAAGCAAGCAAATTTATTACACCGATGATGGACCCAGTTGGATGGGGGATGGGACAAGGTATCATCTGTTTCAATATCATGATGATAAGAAAATCAGTAAGGCGTTTGAATGGAAAGACATCAGTAACCTTCCGATGGAATCGGAAATAGTGAAACTGATTGAATCCATCGATGTTCCTGATGAATATGCTCCTGATTTCAAAAAGAAATACAAGTATTTCATAAAGAAAAGTTCGGAAGATTCCTCAACGATCTATCTCATCTTTTTCGAGGATACAAATCAGCTTTATATTATCGAGAACATCTTCTAGTTCATTGTTGTTTTATAGATCGAATTCAAATATTGATTTATTCAGAAAAGGAATAAAGAAGCAGCACTGAATCATCTCCGGTGCTGCTTTTGTGTTCCTTAAGTTGTTTACATTTGCGATCTTTTCGAGACGAATCTCAAAAAGAAATCGTTATCCTGATTTTCATTTGTCATGGTTGCGCAGGAACAACGGGACGCTCTCCGCGAAGAACGAGATGAATGTCTCTTTGAACTGCTTATCATCAAATTTCAGCACACCGAGCGAGTATTGGATCGCGACGCCATCAAGCGCCGCCACCAAGATGGCTGCCAGACTTTTCTGGTATGCCCGATTCTCGACACCGAAGGCATAAAAGTACATTTCCGCAACCTTGTTGATGATATCTGTATAATCTTGTTTGTATTTCTCTTTGATGCTTCCCCCCTTGGAAAGGGCATAGGCCGTCAGTAAGACCAACAACCGTTGTTCGACTTCTTTGGACATCCGATCACGTACGCGTCCGCTGATTTCCGCGAACATCTCCTGATTGGTCTTCAGCTTGCTGTTTTCGTCTCTTTCCGACAACTTATGGACGAAATAAGCCGACTCCCGCACACAATCATAAAAGAGATCATCCTTGTTTTTATAGTGATGGTAGATCGCACCGGTCGTAAGTCCGGCCGCCGCCGCGATTTCCCGCATGCTGGCTTTTTCAAATCCCTGGGTTGCGAAGACATGCAACGCGGAATCCAATATATGTTGTTTGCGCTTGTTTACGGGTTCGTTCGACATCGTTTTTCCTCCGTTTTCAACTATATCATCCTTCAATTCCTATATCGACCTTATTGTATATCAAAATACTTATTTTGCATATTGAAACATAACACTTGTTATGTTAACATTATCACATAAGTGTCGATTTGAACATAAAAGGAGACTAACATGGCGGAATTCAAGGTTCTCGAGATTAAACAAAGCATCTTTGAGAATAATAACAGGCAGGCTGATCTGCTGCGCGAAGACTTGAAAAAAGAAAAGATGTTTCTGTTGAATTTGATGGCATCGCCGGGTGCGGGGAAAACGACGACGCTCACCAAGACCATCGATATGCTGAAGGGTGAAATGAAGATCGGCGTGATGGAAGCGGACATCGATTCCGATGTCGACGCGAAAACCATCTCGAAAACCGGTGTCAAAGTCATCCAGCTGCATACCGGCGGCATGTGTCACTTGGATGCGGATATGACCAAGCAGGGCTTGCATGGCTTGGAAACCGAAGGGCTCGATCTCGTGATCCTTGAGAATGTGGGAAATCTGGTCTGTCCGGCTGAATTCGATACCGGCTCGGTCAAGAACGTGATGATCCTGAGTGTTCCGGAAGGGGATGACAAACCCTTGAAATATCCGTTGATCTTCCAGGTCTGCGATGTCCTGTTGATTAATAAGATCGATGTGCTGGAATATTTCGATTTCGACTTGGAAGCCGTCAAGGAACGCGCGCTGAAGCGTAATCCGAAACTTAAGATCATTCCGATTTCCGCCCGGACGGGTGAAGGGATCGAAGAATTTGCGAATTGGCTAAGGGAAGAAACCCGGAAATGGAAGGAACAATAAGCATGAGCGAACAAGTCGTCAAACAGAAGGTATTGGAGTTTGCGAATAAGGTCAGCGGCAAGAAAGTCGGCGGTAAAGGCTCGTTCACGGCGGCGGATCCCCGCTATTACATCATGGAACCGGTCGTCAGCGACGAAATGGCCGAAGTCGCCTTGGTGATGGGATTCAGGAAACCAAGAAGCGCCGAAGAACTGGCGAAACTTTGCGGGAAACCGGTTGAACTGACTGAAAAACTGGCGTGGGAATTATCGTTGGCGGGTGTCTGCTTCGTCAATAAAAAAGACGGCGTCGATAAATACTGGTACGACACATGGGTTCCGGGCATCATGGAAATGATGGTCAACAATAAGGAAAACGTGGCGAAGTACCCGCAGATCGCACGCGCCTTCGAAGAATACGGACGCATCGTCGGCCCGATGAGCGTCGGGAAATTCCCGGTCGGCGTCGGCGTCATGCGGGTCATTCCGGTTGAAGCGGCGATCCAAGGCGAAACGCGCCGCGCTTCCTATGAAGAAATCTCCAAATATCTCAATGAAGCGCATGTCTTCACGGTGTCGGATTGTTCATGCCGGACGTCACGCGAAGCGATGGGGGAAGGCTGCGGACATCTGAAGGAAGATATGTGCATCCAGCTCGACCATGCGGCGGAATACTATATCCGTACCGGACGCGGACGCGAGATCACACGTGAAGAAGCATTCGAAATCATCAAACGCGCCGAAGACAACGGACTGATGCATCAGATCCCGAACTTCGACGGGACCGGTAAGACGCATGCCATCTGCAATTGTTGCGGATGTTCATGTTTCGCGATGCGGATCGCCCAGATGTACAAGAATTCCGATATGGTCCGTTCTAACTACGTCGCGCATGTCGATGCGGAAAAATGCGTCGCCTGCGGGGAATGTGTCGAGAACTGCCCGACCAACGCAGCGAAACTGGGTCAAAAAATCCACACGAAAACACCGTTGAAGGTGAAACCGATCGAAACTCCGCGTGATATGAAATGGGGACCTGAGCGGTTTAACGTCGATTATCGCACCAACCGCAAGGATGTCGAAGACAGCGGGACCAGTCCCTGTAAGTCGGAATGTCCGGCGCATATCGCGATCCAAGGCTATATCAAACTTGCATCGCAGGGCAAATACAAAGAAGCGCTGGAACTGATCAAACATGAAAACCCGTTCCCCGCGATCTGCGGACGCATCTGCCCGCATAAATGCGAAACGGAATGTACCCGTTGCGAAATCGATAAAGCGGTCGCAATCGACGAAATCAAGAAATTCATCGCCGAACAGGATCTCAATCAGACCGATCGTTATGTTCCGAGAATCAAACATAATTACGGGAAGAAGATCGCGGTCATCGGCTCCGGTCCGGCCGGACTCTCCTGCGCCTTCTATCTGGCAGTCGACGGATATAAAGTCACCGTCTTTGAAAAACAAAAAGCGCTCGGCGGAATGATGACCTTGGGTATTCCGAACTACCGCCTTGAAAAAGAAGTCGTCAACGCGGAAATCGATATTCTCAGGGAATTAGGCGTCGAATTCAAAACCGGCATCGAAGTCGGCAAAGATATCACTTTGAATGATTTGAGACAACAAGAATACAAAGCGTTCTACGTCGCCATCGGCGCGCAGAACGGACGCAAACTCGGAATCGAAGGCGAAGACCACCCGCAAGTCATATCCGGTGTCGATTTCCTGCGTGAAGTCAACCTCAGAAGCGCCGCGAAACTGTCCGGCAACGTCGTCGTCATCGGCGGCGGTAATGTCGCGATCGATGTCGCACGGACCGCTGTCCGTATGGAAGCCGCCCAAGTGGCTATGTATTGCTTGGAGAGCCGCGTTGAAATGCCGGCCCTCGAAGAAGAGATCGACGAAGCACTGGAAGAAAACATCCGTATCAATAATTCATGGGGTCCCAAACGCAT
>JBAVGP010000236.1:0-3288 GCA_049684955.1 Erysipelotrichaceae bacterium | reverse complement strand
AATAATGGGCCGAAAAAAAGTATTTTATTTCACAAAAAACAACATCACTACGATCGACTATAAGGATATCGAACTGTTGAAGAGATTCATCTCCGCAAACGGTAAGATCATCCCCAGACGCGTCACCGGCACCCGCGCTAAATATCAACGCATCCTGGCGACAGCGATCAAACGTGCTCGTCAGATGGCCTTGCTGCCTTACGTAGCCGACTAAGTCTCTCAAACCTCCATCGGGCAATGATGGAGGTTTTATGCATTGAAAGGAGTTTCCATGCGTAAATCCGTTCGCCAAATCACCGACGGAGCGATGATGATCGCCATTATCGGTCTGTTTGTCGTAGTCAACCGTCAGATGTTGTTTCTGCTTGAAACCTATGCGGCTTTTTTGATGCCGATCCCGATCTTGTTTTATACCGTAAAATACGGTTTCAAACAGGGTTTGGTGGTCGCTTTCGGGATGACGGTCGTCAGTTTGCTTTTGGGAACCCCGCAATCCTTATTCTATATGGGGGCGGCGCTTGCCAACGGACTCGTCTACGGGCATGGTGTCCGCAAACATAAAGCCAATGAATGGCTGCTGGGAGTGACCATTCTCATCACAGCTGCCACAATGTTCATAACCACCTATGCATTCGCCGCATTTTTTGGGTATAATGTGATGGAAGAAGTTCGGCTGATCATCGAGTATCTAAAAACCATCAAAGGTTTCACCGTCGATGCGACGCTGACCGCGACCTTGTATGCCATGTATCCGATCGTCATCCTGTTGACGGCGGTGATCCAATCGATCTTGACGCATCTGTCGGCCATCCTGCTGATGAAGCGCCTGCGGATCGCAGTCTTGCCGCTTCGTCCGATCAATACCATGCGTGTTTCGAAACCGATGGGCTGGATCGCGCTGTTCCTGCTCTTCTCACCGAGCATCGCGCAATATCTGAATGCGGGCGTCGAATTGAAAGTGCTGGCGAATCTTATCTATATCATTGCCTTGATGGTGTTCCTCTTCCAGACTTTCATCTTCCTGAGTGTCTTGGCTCCGGTCGTCAAAATCAAAATGCTTCCGACCATCGGACTGCTTCTCTATGTTCTTATGCCGCCGATCATGACGTATGTCTGTATCATCATCGGTGCCTTGGATATTCTTACCGATTTCAGGAATCGAGTATTAGTTCGGAGGTAATCTCGTGTTCGAGCAATTTGCGAAGCTGAGAATCCGTATCATCGCCATCATCGCGGCCGAAGCCGTGGTTTTCACGTTGGTCCATTTCATCTTCCAAGTCCCGTTCAATGGCTTCGATATCATCATCATTCTGATCAATATCGCGCTGATTTGGCTGTTGATGGATACGTATTTGGAAGATCAGAAGAAACGGGTGCTGATGGTCTCGCGAGTCTTGGGGATGGATGCGAAGGAAGCCTTCCTGTATGGCGAAATCGGATTTCTCACCTATGACGAAAACTACACCATCACCTGGATCAGCGAATTGCTGGAAGAACGCGGCTACGATATCATCGGACGCAAAGTGACCTCCTGGCTGCCCAACAGTAACCTCTTGTTCACCGGCGACGAAGAAACGATCACCGTCGAAGTCGACGATTATATCTATCAAGTCGTCCGCAAAGAAGACGGACAGACGTTATTCCTGAAAGACGTCACCGTCCGAAACCATTTGAGCGATGCTTACGAAAAGGAACAACTCGTGCTCGGATTGATCCATCTGGACAATTACGAAGAGACGATCCAATATGAAGAAGAACAGAAAATCGCGTTCATCGACAGCCGTCTGCGTCAGCCGATGGTCGAATGGGCGAAAAACAAAGGCATCTTCGTCAAACGCATCAAGAACGACCGCTATATGCTCGTACTGAACGAGAAGATCTTCTCCGATCTGATGAACGATCGTTTCTCGATCCTCAACTATATCCGCAATACCGCCCAGGACATGGATGTGGCGATCACGCTTTCCATGGCTTTCGCTCGCGGGACGTCCGATTTCATCCAATTGGAAGAAATGGTCAACAGTCTGCTTGAACTGGCCCAAAGCCGCGGCGGCGACCAGATCGCCATCAAACGCTTCGGGGAAGACGTCAAGTATTTCGGCGGCAGCAGCGAAGCGCAGGAAAAACGCAGTAAAGTCCGGGTGCGTGTCATCGCACAGACGTTGCGCGACCTCATCCAGCAATCTTCCGACATCCTCATCGTCGGACATAAAGAAATGGATTTCGATTGTCTCGGCGCAGCCCTCTGTATAAGCCGCATCGTCCAATCCTATGGGAAGACCGTCCGCATCGTAGCTCGTTCCGGCGGCGTCGAAGCCAAACTGGGCAGTGCGATGGTACGGTATAAAGATGTCCTCAATGCGAATCATCACTTGATCAACGAGACGGAAGCGCTGGATAACCTAAATAAGGATACGCTCGTCATCATGGTCGACCATCATATCGCCAACCAATCCAATGCGCAGAGCGTCATCGAAAAAGCCAAGAAAGTGGTCGTCATCGACCATCATCGCCGTAATGCCGATTTCAACTTCACCCCGGTGCTGGTTTATCTTGAAACCGCCGCTTCGTCGACCTCTGAATTGGTCACCGAACTGATTCCATACCAGACCAATCCGGTCCAGTTCGACAGCACCGAAGCGACGTTGATTCTGACGGGGATCCTGATCGATACCAACCGTTTCCGCAACCGTACCGGGTCGCGTACTTTCGAAGCTGCATCCGTCCTCAAGAAATACGGTGCCGATACGTATGAAGCCGATGATTTATTGAAAGACGATTATTCCGATTTCGAGATGAAGACCAAAATCCTGAAGAATACCGAACGCATGAACGGATTCGCCATCGCCGCCCTCTATGACGGAAGCGTGGCGCCGCGCGCCATCCTGTCGCAAGTCGCCGACAGTATGCTTTCGATCAAAGAAGTGGAAGCCGCTTTCGTCATCGCCAACATCGACGAGAAAACCGTCGCGCTCTCGGCACGCTCGAAAGGGAAGATCAACGTCCACGTCATCGTCGAAAAGATGAGCGGAGGCGGGCATTTCTCAGCCGCCGCATTACAGCGTGAAAATACGACCGTCGTCAAACTCAAAGAAGAACTGGACGAAGTCCTGAAAAACTACATGGAAGAAGAGGAACTCAAAAATGAAAGTCATACTGCTTGAAGACGTCAAGAACGTCGGGAAAAAGGATCAGATCGTCGAAGTCGCGGACGGATACGCACGCAACTTCCTGATCAAAGGTCATCTGGCCGTCCAAGCCACCAAGACCAGCCAGGGAATTCTGGAT
>JBAVGP010000235.1:0-3267 GCA_049684955.1 Erysipelotrichaceae bacterium | reverse complement strand
CTTGCTTGAAGAGAAACTGAAAGAAATGGATTTGGATCCTTTCGATGAAAGGATGTTACGTCAGTTCGTCAATGATCCCGAAGAAATCCTCGAACTCTCCGAATCCGACGACTATCAAAGCGCCGTCTCCTTATTCGGACAGTTCATCGACCAATATGTCGCATCACGGTTTATGGGCGAACTCTTTTTCCAAAGTCAGGTACTGCGCGGAAAAGACCCATCGTCCAACCGTAAATCATTAGCTTACTTTTTACGGATCGGCATGCTTTTCTTCAAAGATGTGAAATACGATGTGGATTTTAGAAGTGAAGTTTGGAACCAGCGCAAAGAAGCCGTCCAACGGCATTGCGACTGTGTCAAAGTCTTCATGATCTTCAACGAAAGCGAGAGTAAAATCAGCGGAAACGCCAATCTCGGACTTCTGATCGACTCCATCCTCTACCAACTCAAGGAGGTTACCCTATGAATGAACAACATCCGGAGCATAACGTGAATCTCACGGAAAATGCTCTGCGCTATAAAACCGCTTATTCCATCCGTTTCAAAGGCAACAAGAAAGCTTATACCTTCGGGACCAATCAGGAAGGTTATGTCTATGGCGACTTCGTGGTCGTCGAAACCATCCGCGGCATCGAACTGGGCGAAATCATCAGTGAAGCCCGTGAAACATCCACCATCGACCATGCCTTGGAACTGAAACCGATTCTGCGTAAAGCGACGCGCGAAGATCTCGCGAATCACGAAAAAAACAAAGAATTGGCGAAAGAAGCCATCGTGAAGTGCAGTGAAGCGATCAAGAAATGCAAACTCGAAATGAATCTCATCAGCGCCGAATATACACTGGACAGATCAAAAGTCATCTTTGTCTATGTCGCCGACGAACGCGTCGACTTCAGAGATCTGTTGAAGGAATTGGCCCAAGTCCTGAAATGCCGCATCGAACTGCGTCAGATCGGACCGCGTGACAAAGCCAAGATCGTCGGCGGACTGGGTCCGTGCGGAATGGAAACCTGTTGTTCACGTTTCCTCAGCGATTTCGATGTCGTCTCCATCAATATGGCAAAGAACCAATTGCTCGCGTTGAATATCCAGAAATTATCCGGACAGTGCGGGAAACTGATGTGCTGTTTGAAGTATGAAGACGGCAACTATAAGCAGATGCGTAAAGGCTGCCCTAAACTCAATGAACAGATCGACTACAATAACAAACGTTTCCGCGTCACGTCGATGAACCTTCTCACACGGCAGGCGAAACTGGAAAGCCGTGAAGAAACCTTATTCCTGGATTTCGACGAAGCATTCAAAGACCGTGTCGTAGCGGAAGAAAAAAAGGAAGATGAGAAATGAAAACCCAGAAGAGTTTCGATAACGACCGTCCGACGTGCTATCTTGTCGCGACACCGATCGGAAATCTCAATGAAATGACGCCCCGCGCGATCGAAATCCTGAAACAGGTCGACGTCATCGCGGCGGAGGACACCCGCAACACCATGAAACTCTTGGCGCATTTTGGCATCGAGACACGCATGATCTCCCATCACGAACACAACGAAACAGCCAGCGCCAACGGGATCTTACAATTGCTTGAAGCGGGGCAGAACGTGGCCTTGGTGAGCGATGCGGGCTATCCGCTGATCAGCGATCCGGGCGAAATCTTGGTCAAGAAGATCGTGGAAGCCGGCTTCAACGTCGTCCCCATCAGCGGAAGCAGCGCGGCCCTCAATGCTCTGGTCGCTTCCGGATTATCCCCGCAGCCCTTTGTGTTCTACGGATTCTTGCCGGTCAGCGACAAGGAATGCCGAGCCCAACTCAACCAACTCAAAGCCTATCCCTATACACTGATCTTCTACGAAGCTCCGCATCGCATCCAAAAGACCCTGAAGAAGATCCATGAAGTCTTCGGAGACCGTAATGCCTGCATCGCCCGTGAAGTGACGAAACGTTACGAAGAGTTCCTGCGCGGTACGCTCAGCGAACTGATCGAAGCGTCCGAAGAACTGCGCGGCGAAATCGTACTGGTCGTCGAAGGCAACAAGGAAGAACATACACCGGATGTCGATCTCAGCGAAGTCAATGAAATGATCACATCCTATATCACCAACGGTATCTCCGCTTCGCAAGCCATACGTAAAGTCAGTGAAGAAACCGGGATTCCGAAGAACGAACTCTATGCCCATTATCATCAGAAAGAGCAGAGCTGAAGAAGGGAGGGTTGCCATGAACCACAAACAATCAAAACAGCGCACCAGGTTATTGGAAATGTTGCGGGGTCACTACGGACATCTGAGCGCCGAACAGGCGTATACGAAAATGAAGGAAGAAGACCGCAGCATCAGCCTGGCCACGGTCTATCGCAACCTGAATCTTTTGGCTGAGCAGAACACCATCAACAAGATCGATCATCCCACCTTCGGTTCGATGTACGACGGCCGCGAATACCCCCACTACCATCTGCATTGCGAACGCTGTGACGGGCTATTCGATATCCCCGATATCTATCTGGAGAATATCGACGAACGCGTCGCACAGGCCATGCATGCCCGTATCCACAGCCATCACATGGTTTTCGAAGGGGTCTGCGAAGAATGTCTGACGCATAAACCTGATACCGACGGGCATCTTACCTAAGTCCATCAATATGTCGTAACAGAACCGGTCCTCCGGTTTTTGTTTGCCTCATACAAAAAAAAGACCTGGATCCATCATATGTTACGATGGATCCAGGTTGTTTTTAAAGGTTAGGAGAGACATCCGATTCCTTGTACATCATTGCCTAACTATATCATTCCATCGGCACCGCTTGTACAACAGCACTTCCGGTATTAATCACGGAAGCATTCACTACCCCGGAAGTATTATTGCCTACGACGACCAGATAACTTCGACCCTTTAAGATAGCTACAGGTAATTTCTTGATGCCTGCTCCTTCGGTGATGACGGACACATTGTTTTTACTGTCCACCAAGCATAGTTTGAACTTCCCGGACTTCATCGTGATCTTGATATCTAGGTCGATACTTCCATCCTCGACGGCATCGATTTTCCAGATCGATTGCTTGCCATAGAAGCCGCTGAAAGTTAAATCGAGGGTATTCCCCTTTACGGAGCCTAGTCTTTCCCGGAAGGTATAGCTATCGCCCTGACTTGCGATCTTCGCATCGTCTCCGTAGAGGCTGTTTTGATAATCATGGATACGCGAGCAGCCTGTCAGGACCAACGCCAGCAGGATGCTTAGTAAGATGCGGATATTTCGTTTCATATTAGATC
>JBAVGP010000234.1:0-4195 GCA_049684955.1 Erysipelotrichaceae bacterium | reverse complement strand
GGTGTCGGCACTCAAAGGGACATGCAGGGAAAGAATATCCGATGAAGCGAACAGTTCTTCGAGGTCGACTTTGCGGACATCCCCGTCGTTTCCGAGTCTTCCGCGGTCATACGCGATCACATGCATGCCGAAAGCCTGCGCGATCTTGGCGGTCGCTTTGCCGATCCGTCCGTAACCCAGGACGCCGAAGGCCTTGCCGCTCAGTTCCATCAGCGGATAGTCCCAGAAAGTGAAGTCGGGGCTGGCCGACCATTTGCCTTGGTGGACGGCATCGTTGTGATGCCCGACATGCGTCGCGACCTCCAATAAGAGAGCGAAGACATGTTGGGCGACGGATGCGGTCGCATAGTCAGGTACGTTGGTGACCGTGATGCCAAGTTCTTTGGCAGCCTGGATGTCGACGACGTTGTAGCCGGTCGCCAGGACGCCGATATATTTCGTTTTGGTCAATTGCCGCAGCGTTTCCGCGTTCAGCGGTGTTTTATTGGTGAGCAGGATATCCGCGTCTTTTGACCGCTGGACGATCAGTTCGGCCGGCGTGCGATCATAGAGCGTCAGTTTGCCGAGTTTCGCGATCTTGTCCCAGGACAGGTCGCCCGGATTCAGGGTGTAGCCATCTAAAATCGTGATGTTCATGGGAGTCCCTCTTTTCTTCTTCATTATACCGCAGACGATTGCATTGTGGGGTGGCATGCTGCCAAACAAAAAAAGGACACTTGGCTGGCAAGTGTCCGTAAGATTATTTTTTGGCTTTCAGCACGGCATGCGCCGCGGCGAGACGCGCGATAGGCACGCGGAACGGGCTGCAGGACACATAGGTCAAACCGGCATTGTGGCAGAATTCGACCGAACTTGGGTCGCCACCGTGTTCGCCGCAGATCCCGAGTTTGAGATCGGGGCGGGTCGCTTTACCGAGTCTGGCTGACATTTCGATCAGTTTGCCGACGCCGTGTTGATCTAAACGGGCGAAGGGATCTTGTTCGAAGATTTTCTTTTCGTAATAGGAATTGAGGAAAGCACCCGCATCGTCACGGCTGAAGCCGTAGGTCATCTGGGTCAAATCGTTGGTGCCGAAGGAGAAGAAGTCGGCTTCCGTCGCGATTTCATCCGCCAATAAAGCGGCGCGCGGGATTTCGATCATCGTCCCGACCAGGTAATGCAGTTTGATACCGCTGTCCGCGATCAGCTTGTCGGCGACGCGCAGGACGATATCTTTGACATATTTCAGTTCTTTGAGATCGCAAACCAGCGGAATCATGATTTCTGGAACCAAGACCCATTCCGGATGGCGTTTTTGGACATTGATGGCGGCTTCGATGACGGCTTGCGTCTGCATTTCGGCGATTTCCGGGAAGGAAACGGCCAGACGGCATCCGCGCCAGCCCATCATCGGGTTGAATTCATGCAGCTTGGTGATGACACCTTTCAACTCTTCGACCGAGATGTTCATCTCTTCTGCGATCGCGACGATGTCGCCTTCCGCGGTCGGGAGGAATTCATGCAGAGGAGGATCCAGATAACGGATCGTCACAGGGAATCCCTGCATCGCTTCATAGATACCCTCGAAGTCGCTCCGTTGCATCGGTAACAGTTTCGCCAAGGCTTTGCGGCGTTGGTCTTCGGTCTTCGATACGATCATCTCGCGCATCGCTTTGATGCGGTCGGCTTCGAAGAACATATGTTCGGTACGGACAAGTCCGATCCCTTCGGCGCCGAATTCATAGGCTTGTTTGGCGTCTTTCGGGGTGTCGGCGTTGGTGCGTACTTTGAGCGTACGGATTTCATCCGCCCAGCCCATCAGTTTTCTGAAATCACCGGTGATCGAAGCAGGTACGGTCGGCAGCTTTTCAGCATAGATCTTGCCGGTCGTTCCGTCCAAGGAAACCCAGTCGCCTTCTTTGACGACAACGCCGCCAAGTTCGAACGCGCCCTTTGTGAATTTGATGTCGCCGCATCCGGAGACGCAGCAGGTGCCCATACCGCGGGCTACGACGGCCGCGTGGGAGGTCATCCCGCCGCGTGCGGTCAGGATACCCTGCGATACATGCATGCCTTCGATATCTTCAGGCGAAGTTTCAAGACGGACGAGGATGACTTTCTCGCCGCGTTCTTTCCATTCGACGGCGGTCGCCGCATCGAATACGACACGGCCTGAAGCGGCACCCGGAGAAGCCGGTAGAGCGCTTCCGATCGGTTTCGCTTCTTTGAGTTTGACGACGTCGAATTGCGGGTGAAGCAAAGCGTCGAGTTGTTTCGGATCGACTTGCAGGACGGCTTTTTCTTTGGTGATCATGCCTTCTTCGACGAGGTCGACGGCGATCTTCAAAGCGGCGGCCGCGGTGCGTTTGCCGTTGCGGGTCTGCAACATAAATAACTTACCATGTTCGATGGTGAATTCCATGTCCTGCATATCGCGGTAATGATCTTCCAGTTTGTCGCAGATCTTGACGAATTGGTCATAGGCGGTCGGCATGACTTCCTTGAGCTGATCGATGGTCTGCGGTGTGCGGATACCTGCGACGACGTCTTCGCCCTGGGCGTTCATCAAGAATTCGCCGTAGAGTTTCTTTTCGCCGGTGGCCGGGTTGCGGGTGAAGGCTACGCCGGTGCCGGAATCATCGCCGGTATTCCCGAAGACCATGGATTGGACGTTGACCGCGGTACCCCATGACGAAGGGATATCGTTCATGCGACGGTAATAGATCGCACGGGTGTTGTTCCAGGAACGGAAGACCGCTTTGATCGCTTCGACCAATTGGACTTTCGGATCGGACGGGAAATCGACTTTTTTGTTGTCTTTGTAGTATTTTTTGAAGCGCGCGACCATGACTTTCAGATCATCGGCGGTGAAGTCGGTGTCCTGTTTGATCCCGCGGTCATGCTTCATTTCGTCGATGATTTCTTCGAAATTGTGTTTCGGAAGTTCCATGACGACATCGGAGAACATCTGGATGAAACGGCGGTATGAATCATAGGCGAAACGCGGATTGTTGGTGAGTTTAGCGACCGCTTCGACGACGACGTCATTCATCCCCAGGTTGAGGATGGTGTCCATCATACCCGGCATGGATGCGCGGGCGCCTGAACGGACGGATACCAACAACGGATTGGCGGGATTTCCGAACTGCTTGCCGGTTTCTTTTTCCAACCAGGTCAGATATTCGAAGATTTCATCTTGAATCGGCGTAGAAATCGTTTCATTGTCGTCATAGTAACGGATGCACGCTTCGGTAGTGACGGTGAATCCTTGCGGAACCGGCATTCCGAGATTGGTCATCTCGGCCAGATTCGCACCTTTACCACCTAAGAGATTCTTTAAACTCCCGCTACCCTCAGAGAATTTATAGACATACTTTGTGCTCATTTTTCCTCCTTCGGCAAAAGCCATATTAACGTCATCATTATAGCGAAAAACCTTGCTAAATGCTACACGAATCACCCTAAAGTCGCTTCTTGTCGGAATATGTTGATTGCTTTTACTTCAGCCCCGCCAACTTGTCCGTGCTGAGTTCCCTCTGGCGGCGGTATTCCGCGAGTTTACGGCGTTCTTCGTCGATTTTCTCGGCCGGTGCCTTGCTGACGAAGCGTTCATTTGACAACATGCCTTCGCAGCGGCTGATTTCAGCATCCAGTTTGACGATTTCTTTTTCCAGCCGTTGGATCTCTTCGGCGATGTCGACCAGTTCGCTCATCTTGACGCTGAAGCTTCCGCCGGTGATCGGCCGTAAGACCGTCTCCCCTTCGATCGTATCGACGATCGTCGTCTTGACCATCTTATAGAGGATCGCCTGCGGGACTTCCCCGAAGTCCCCTTCTTCCCGCGCCAGCTGGATGTTCAGCGGTGCGGCGGGTTTGAGGTCGTATTCGGTCTTCAAGGTACGGATTTCACTGATCAGCGAGATCAGCAGATCGACTTCGTCCAACGCCTTCTCATCATGTCTTTCGATGGCGGTCGGCCATGTGCCGACACATAACGCGCCATCTTCCAACGTCGCATAGATCGCTTCGGTGACAAACGGCATGAACGGATGAAGCATCTTCAAGATTCCGGTCAGGATCGTCTTCAACGTGGAACGGGTCGCTTGGACGATCTGCTGGTCGCCGCTGTTGAGTCCGGCTTTCGATAACTCGATGTACCAGGAACAGAAATCGTCCCAGATGAAGGAATACAGGTGGTTGCCGGCCAGCGCGAAGT
>JBAVGP010000233.1:0-2987 GCA_049684955.1 Erysipelotrichaceae bacterium | reverse complement strand
GACCGGCGAACCGGTATACAACTCGATCGTATGGCAATGCCGCAGAACCGCGAGCATTTGCGATGACCTGAGAGCCCGCGGATGGGCGGACAAAGTCCGCGCCAAAACGGGCGTTCCGATCGATGCTTACTTCTCTGGAACCAAAATCAAATGGATCCTGGACAATGTTCCGGGCGTCCGTGCCAGAGCTGAAAAAGGCGAATTATTGTTTGGAACGATCGACACTTGGATCATTTGGAAACTTTCCGGCGGAAAGATCCACGTAACCGACTACTCGAATGCTTCCAGAACGATGATCTTCAACATCCACACCCTCGAATGGGATGCGGAATTACTCAAAGAATTGAACATTCCGCGCAGCTTATTGCCGGAAGTCAAACCCTCGAGCGCAGTTTATGGCTTGACCGATGAAAAAGTATTCGGCGCGGCCGTTCCGATCGCCGGATGTATCGGTGACCAACAATCCGCGATGTTCGGACAAACCTGCTTCGAAGTCGGTTCATCCAAAGCAACGTACGGCACGGGCGCATTCTTAATGATGCAGACCGGAACCAAAGCCGTCGAATCCAAGAACGGTCTATTGACGACCATCGCTTGGGGTATCAACGGTAAAGTCTTCTATGCATTGGAAGGAAATACCTTCGTCGCCGGCGCGACCGTCCAATGGTTACGCGACGAATTGAAGATGATCAAGAGTGCTGCCGAAACGGAAGAAATCTGTAACAGCGTTCCCGACACCAACGGCGCGTACTTAGTTCCTGCGTTCGTCGGTTTGGCCGCTCCGTATTGGGATTCCTACGCGAGAGCCTGTATCGTCGGCTTGACCCGTGGGGTAAACCGTGCCCATATCGTCCGCGCCGCGGTCGAAGGCCAATGCTTCCAGATCAAGGAAATCCTTGATGCCATGGTTTTGGATGGCAACATCCAGTTGAAAGAACTCAAAGTCGACGGCGGAGCCATTAAGAACAACTTCTTACTGCAATTCCAATGCGACCTGTTGAATGTTCCTGTATCCCGTCCGGTCGTCACCGAATTGACCGCCCTTGGAACCGCCTATCTGGCCGGCTTAGCCGTCGGATACTGGAAGAACCAAGACGAATTATTAGACAAATGGGCATTAGACCGCAAATTCACCCCGAATATGGAAGAAGCGCACCGCGCCATGATCTATAAGGGCTGGAAGAAAGCCGTTCAACGTTCCTTGAAGTGGATCGACGCCGAATAATCGTCGTTATAAAATCCGAACGAGAGTCCTCAGCAATGAGGACTCTTTTCTATACCCTATCACTTTTCCACTCAATGAAAATTGCACGTGATGACAATAACGCACTTTCGAATCATCCTAAATCTTGTGAGGATTAACTTTTTTAGTGCAACTTCATTTTACAAATCACAAAATATCACATAATTTTCACTAATTCGGCATTAAAGTTCAGAAATTATCGAAATGATACTTGACCTGAATAAGCGCTTACATTTATACTGAGAACGTAAGTATATACATGTCTGTCAACGTGTTAAAAATTAATTATTCCCTAATCTGGATATTTGCTTCATCGCATTCATTTTCTTTAAAATATGCAAACCTGCGGCAAATCTGTGAAATATTTCGTAAGTTAGGGGACAAGAAATGCCTATTTATTTGGATTCAACCAGATCAACCAGACTCATTCACTGTCCGATCAGTAAATAATAGGACAATGAATGGATCTGGTGGAGATTTGGAAGAACATATTCAAGCGAAAGCTAGAAAGGGAGATTGTATGAAATTTTTAAGAGCAGTGCTTGGTTATATGATCGCTGGTATGTTCGTCATGGCTGTGTGGGGCAAGATGGCTTCGGATCCTTCGTTCGGAATTTTCGGCGGTTGGTTCGCGGCATTGTCCATCATCGGCATTATGTGGTTCATGAACCATTTCTTGGGCATGATCCATCATGACGCAGATTCCTCCTTTGTCGACCAAGGGTTGGGAATCGCTTTGACAGGTATCTTCAGAGACGTATTTATGAAAGACGGAGTGAATACCTTAGTTTCTTCCCTTCCGACACTTGGTTTGGTTGCTGTCGGAGCCGTCATCGGGGGCGTATTAGCCTACCTAGTTGAAAAAGATATGGCAGGAGCGAAATAACATGAAAATCGAACTCGCAGTAGCAACAATCGTTGGAGCAGCAATCTTCCCGTTCTTACTCCGCATTTTATGGGGAAAACTCGTTGAAAACTTCGGCCCGATCGGCGGATGGATGGCAGCGGGATTTATCGTTGGTACGACCTGGACTCTGAATCACTACATGAATCTGATTACACAATCCGGCTCCGCATGGATCGACATGGGGACAGCAGCCGGCGTCGGTATGTTGACTGTATCAACATTGGCCGGCGGCAAATTCAGCAAAGCAGTCCCGAATATCATCGCGGCGTTGGTTGCCGGTGTATTGGGCGGCTTGATTTTATCATTCGTTCTTCCGAAATAATAGCCTAGTCCTGCACTCTTTACTCTAAAACACATGTCGGGGCAACCCGACATGTGTTTCGGAGAATTGACTAATCGAAGTAAAAATTGAAACGTCATTAACAAAGGAGAATTTAAATGGCAAAATATGTATTGGCTATGGACCAAGGGACAACCAGCTCCCGCTCGATCATCTTCGATAAGAACGGCACCCCCGTCGAATCGTTGAACCAAGAATTCGAACAGATCTATCCGAAAGCCGGATGGGTCGAACACAGACCGTTGGACATTTGGAACACCCAAATCGGCACAACGAAAGCTATTCTAAAAGCCGCGAATGTATTACCGAGTGACATCGTTGCCGTCGGCGTTACCAATCAACGCGAAACAACGACCATTTGGGATAAGAAGACCGGCGAACCGGTATACAACTCGATCGTATGGCAATGCCGCAGAACCGCGAGCATTTGCGATGACCTGAGAGCCCGCGGATGGGCGGACAAAGTCCGCGCCAAAACGGGCGTTCCGATCGATGCT
>JBAVGP010000232.1:0-6022 GCA_049684955.1 Erysipelotrichaceae bacterium | reverse complement strand
CTTTCATGCGGCGCAATGAATGGTTCCATAACAATTTCGCCGCCAAGCCCAGGATGACCACCCAGGCGCATTGGATAAGGATCGCGTAGAGAAGCCCGATCCCTTTCGTGCGTCCCAGCAAGATCATGGCCGGGATATACTGGACGCTGGCATACGGCAGGAAATTGGCGACCAGACGCAGCCAGCCCGGAAAGAAGTTCAACGGAATCAGCGCGCCGGAGAAGATCCGCACGATCGCCTGGTTCAATTGGAACATACCGAAACTCGCGTCGGTATAGAAGGTCATATTCGCGAAAATGAAATTCGCCAAGTAATTGATGAAAAGACCGAGGATCGCGGAGAAGACGAACAGAGGCAAGGTCAGCCACGCCAGCGCGTTCTGGTTGTTGGTGAGGATGGAAACCAATGCGACCACCACGAAGGTCGGCAAGGTGATGAACAGATTCGAAAACAGATTGTTGCCGAGATTGCGGAAGAAGAGCTGGATCGCGTAGGAAGTCGGTTTGATCAGGGACATCGCGATACGTCCGTCGAAATAATCCTCGGCCACATCGAAGAGCGGCGACATATAGGTGATCGCCCCGGTCATATGGATCACGAGATTGTAGAAAAGCATCTGCGTCAAAGTGAAACCCTGCAGGATCTGCGTCGGGGAGTTGGCATAGATGGCGACCCAAAGCAACATCGTGAGCGCCAATGTGAAAAAATCCCCGAAGACCCAGAAGAGGATATGGACGCGATACATCAATGAAACTTCGAAGCTTCCTTTCGCGAAAGCTCCGTACTTACGGAAGAAACTGCTCACGCCCGTATCTTCCCCTCATCATAGATCTTGGCGACGATACGTTCGATATTCGCGTCGAATATACTGATGTCCTGCACGTCGAAACGGCGCAGGATCTCTTCGGTCATCTGCGCGACGCTGATTTTATGTTTAGGGAACACGATGGACAATTTCTTGTCCTCGCGTGTGATTTCAAGTTCACTCGGATCAATGTCGAAGACACTTGCGAAATCCATCTTCTCATCCAGCAATTCATCCCTTACTTCGAATTCGATCCGTTTGGTGGTGCCGTATTTGTCTTTGATCTCCTGCAATGAACCGTCATAGATGATGCATCCCTTATCGATGATGAGGATGCGGTTGCATAGTTCCTGGATATCATCGAGGTCATGAGTGGTCAATATGACCGTCGTCTTATAGGTCTGGTTCATCAGTTTGATGGCATCGCGCATCTTCTGTTTGGCGTTGACATCCAATCCGATCGTCGGTTCATCGAGATACAGCACTTTCGGATTATGCAGCAGCGAGGCCGCGATATCGGCCCGCATGCGCTGACCCAGCGATAACGTCCGTACCGGCGATTTGATGAACTCGTTCAGATTCAGGATCTCATTGAAAAAATTCATCCGTTCGTCATATTCTTTTTGCGGGATTTCATAGATTTCCCGTAAAATGAGAAAACTTTCGCTGAGCGGCAGATCCCACCATAGTTGCGTACGTTGTCCGAAGACGACCCCGATGTTCTTCGCATTCGGAACCCGGTCTTTATACGGGACGATCCCGTTGACTCGCACTTCCCCTGACGATGGGGTCAAAATCCCCGTCAGCATCTTGATGGTCGTCGATTTACCGGCACCGTTGGCTCCGATATATCCGACCATCTCCCCTTCGTTGATCGAGAAACTTACGTTGTCGACCGCCTTGTTGACTACCTTCTTAGCGTTGAAAAAGCCCTTCAATAATCCTTTTAACCCTTTTTCCTTTTCATATTTCACGAATTCTTTGGTTAAATTGGTAACTTCTATCACACGATCACATCCTTGTCTTGTGTTCATTATAGCCTATAACCACCCCTGAAAAAAGAAAAAGGTGAGGAATCCTCACCTGCGTATGTGTATGCTTTCAAGCATCGAGTTGAATACGATCATACTGACGATGGTATCCGGGATGTTGAGTTCAGACTCCAGCGAACAATATCCGCGGAAATCCCCGTCCTTCAGAATCTGTAATATCTCCTTGTATGCGATGTCTCCCTGTCCCAGAATCGTCTGTTTGAAAGGCTTCGGTTCATTGAGGACATACTTCATATCCGTGATGTGGATATGTCCGATGGATTTGAAGATGGCACGCTGTTCTTCTTCGAGCGTCATATTGAGAAACTTACGCGGGATCCTGTCTTTGATACATTGATAGGAATGCGCCGGATTCCACAAGAGTTTGAAATGCGGGCTTTGGAAATGATCGGTGATCTTCTTCGTCATCGTGCCTTTCGGCAAGTGACAGAACGGGCAGTTCTCCAAAAGAAGCGTGATCCCCTCATGTTCGGCCATCCTGACCGGAGTGCGGAACTTGTCGATGATCAAAAACTGATCATCCTCGTCACCGATGACGATACGGTTATCGGGGGCGCGGAAAGGGAAAACCCGGACTCCGCCGGCGCCGATGATCTTGGCGATGCTCAGGGTGTGGCGCAATGCTTCCACATGTTCATTATAGGTACCGGTGAAAACCGGATAACTGAGATCGAATCGGCTGATGATATCCGTTTCACGCAATGGCGTCATCATGAAAAGGGTGCTTGCTAAAACAACTGAATGGATATCATACTTCTTCAGCAACTCGGCTGCCATGCGGGCTTCTTCTTCACTCAATTGCTCTACGGTCTTGCCCCAAATCGAATGGATTTCGACCGACGGGTATCCGAGTTTACGGCATTTTTTGAGCGCTTCCTCGAAGTCTGAGTTGACTTGGTCGGTGATGATGCAACGCTTCATTGTTCAATCCCCCGTTCTTGTGAAATGATAAACTTCTAAATTAAGTGTAATCAAAAAACGGCCTATTGTCAACGAAATAACAAGGAACCGTTTCATTTTATTTTTCAGGTGTATAATCTTGCATTCCTCAAAAAATGCAGGTTGACAATTCCTGCCTTTAAGGGTGGCTTTCGGTCATGAAAGGATGTGACTCCCTGTTCAATATGCAGCTTGTCATGTGACACATCGCTGTAAAGCCTTTCGTTAAGTCTTCCAAGATAATTGCCGCGTTGTTTTGTTCTTCGATCGACGAAGCCAAGGTTTATTTCGCCAAAACGATCTTCCCCAGATTGATCGTCGCATCCGGCAATAAGGATATTTCCTTTATTTTCTCCCCTGCGGCGACATAATTCATGACGCTTGTCAGAGGCAGGAGCGTGCCGTCTGCAATCAAAATTCGCTCGATTTCATCCAGTGCGGCTCTGCGGATTGCGCTGTCATCGGTGCGGTTAGCGGTAAGGATCAGACTGTCCAGATCGGTGTTGCGGACGCGCAGCGGGTTGACTGAATCAGCGCCGAAGAGCGCATCGATGAAATTACCGCCATCCATCAGATCGTACTGCCAGACAAAGATCATCAGATCGAAACGCTTGGCAGTCGCGACGGCTGCCTGGAATTTGTCCTGCGCCAGCGCTTCGTTCGTAAGGTTGGTGAAGCCGGATTGTTTCAACCGTGACGATACAGCAGCGGCGACATCGAAATCGACGGGAAATACTGGTGAAACAAGCGTGATCGCCTGATCGGCATAACCGGTGATCGATGCTCCGTTGATAAAACTTGGCGGTTGCTCATCATAACCGAAGACATTCATTCCATACAGGCTGACCATCACGTTTGCATCTAGATCGGAAGCCAGTGCGCTGCGGTCGATCGACGACATCACGGCTTTTCGGAAAGCCGATGTCTCGAGTTTACTATTCAGCATGCTTTGATTGCGGATTCCGAGATAGACCGTCGCCGATGTTTGACCGGTGAACCATGAGAAACCTTTGAGTCCCTCCACCGTCTTCTTCGCATTCAACGGAACATCGGTCACAAGGTTCACTTGTTTGTCGCGCAAGGCCGTCAATGCATTATTGATATCCGCATAGACCGCGAACTGGACATCCTTGGTCAACGCCTTATCCCCATGATAGTTATCGAACCGGGTCAATACCACGTTATTCTTTCCATCGGCAGAGACGAACTTATATGGACCCGTTCCGTTCGGCGACTTTTCAAGTTTCGCATCCGCGTCGCTGTCGGCTTTGATCATCGCGAACATCGGGTGCGCGAGTTTCGTCTTCAGTTCTCCGTCGGGATAATTCAGGTTGATCGCAAAGGATGTATCATCCACGACGACCGCCGATTTGATCGACAAAGTCATCGGGGTGGATTTCGCCTCGATCAGATGATTGATACTGTAGACCGCATCCTGCACACTGAAAATACTTCCGTCATGGAAAGGTATGCCCGGTGCTATTTTGATGACGCAGCGGATTCCGCCTGCATCGAATACAGGCAACGCTTGCGCCAATAAGGGTTTGAATATCGAATTCGACTGCGTATACAACGTTTCGAATAGTTGCGTCTGGACAAACCTCGCCGTATCCCCTTCCAAACGGGTCGGAACCAAACTTGCCGGATAAGCCGGCACGGCGACCTTGATCAAATCAACCGGAAGCACCTTCGCCTTCGCGCATGCCCCCATCCCCAACAAAAGCACTGCGACTAAAAGTATCGTACAGCGTTTCATATCTTTCCCTCCACAATTACCTCTTTATTTTAGCTTACTTTGTTTCCCTTGTACAACTTCCCATAAAAAAAGAACCCGAAGGTTCGCTAGATCCAAACGATTTGCGATAACAAGACGATCAGCGGTAAGGTGATGATGCATAACAACGTCGATACGATGACGATTTTCACGCCTTCGGTATAATCCATATGGAACTGCTGGGCCATGATCGCGACATTCGCCGCGCACGGCGCGCTGATCGCGATGAGCACCGTGGTCTTCATCACATTGTACTCAGCCGGGATGAACATGAACGCTCCGATCACCAATAAGGGGATGACGATCAGATGGATGAACGAAGTCGGATAGACGATCCCGAAGCGGAAGATTTCCTTGAACGACAACTGCGCCATATAGATACCCAAGACGAACATCGCGATCGGCGTGTTCAAGCCTGCCACGGCATCGAGGGTTTTCGAGAAAAGCGACGGCATCGGGATACGGAACGTATAGATCAGCAGTCCCACGAGTGCCGCGATCAAGATCGGATTCGTCAGGATCTTTTTGATATGCAGGCTTTTTGTCGTACCGGTCATCAGGACGATCCCGTAAGTCCACATCGCGACAGCGGTCAACACAAGATAGGCGGAAAGATAGAGCACGGCTTCATTACCGAGCGCGGCCAATACGAGCGGAATCCCGATGAACCCGGAATTCGAGAACGCCGTGCCGAACTGTTCCAGACGGTGGTTCTTGAAGAAGATCCGGGCAATGATCACGCTGATCGAGAAACCGATGACACTGAGGCCCAGCGACACCAAGAGTCCGAAGGTCCGTGCGGGGGTAGCCTCGATCGAATAGGCCCGTATCAGAACCAAGGGTGTGACCACATATAACAAGATAGCGCCCAGTTCTTTCGAACCCTGGGCGCTGATTAATCCCCGTTTATACATCAAAGTGCCGATTCCCATCAGAAGGAACATGAGTTCGATCTGATTCAGCAATATCTTTCCAAGTTCCATAGGCTAGCCTAACCGCTTATAAAGGTCGATGAATTCTTCGGCCACGATCCGAAACGATTCGGCGCTGATCAATAAATCTTCCGCATGCATCAGCAATAATGAGTATTCGGATTTCTCCCCTCTTGCTTCCTGCTGGATCAATCCCGCATGTGCGGCATGACCTTGCAGGAAAAGCTGGGCACCTTCGTCCATCAGGGCTTGCGCCGCAGTGAAATTCGAGCGTTTGGCTTCCTGGATCGCTTCGATGTACATCGAACGCGCGGTGCCGACCGCCGAAATGATCTTGAACGAAAGTAAATCCATCTGCTCCATGACTAAAGTCCCAGTGCCTTTTTGACTTGCGCGATGACTTTCTTCCCGTCCATCATTCCATAAGCGACCATGTCGATCGCTTCGACCGGTTTGCCGGGATATTGTTTCTGGATATTCGCGAGGTTGTAGCGTACTTGCGGGCCGAGCAGGACGATGT
>JBAVGP010000231.1:0-4333 GCA_049684955.1 Erysipelotrichaceae bacterium | reverse complement strand
AATTAATTCCATCCCAACTGTAATATGTGCCGTTAGGCAACCAGGCAGGTGCTGGACCATATGAGAACGTTCCATAAGAATGTGAATCCCACATAGAATAATAAACATGTAAAATTTCACGTATTGTTTTTGTTTTTAAACCAGCAGTCGTGACATCGCTATAATTTGATGATGCAACGATGTATTTATTCATCTTCGGAACCATTGTGAACGGCTCTTCGCCGTATGGCGATGTGCCAGGTCCGCCCAAAGTGAACGTCCAACTGTTGTCGAGATAGATCATCGGGATCAAATCTGCGTTCTTAATGCTGAGATAACCGACATAACCGGAAACTTTGATTTTTATAATGCCTAATCCGTTGGTAGCGTTGAATCCCATCGTCCCGAGATATTGCATATCGCGGTGATTCTGGATATACGTTTTGGATCCTCCCGGAGCAAGTGTCGTTGTACTATATGTCGAATAGATATTGATGGTCGAAGTTGTATCTGATCGGTAATCATAGGTCGCAGCGATCCCGCGGTCCATCGCGATGATTTTCGAAGGACTCAGTGAAGCCGGGTGACGTACGACGACATTAGGTGTACTCGCGCTTAAGGTAGTCAGTGCGGTCTGGGCAGCAGCTAATGTCGCATAACAGGCGTTGACGGTATAGACATCCTTGGCTGTGATCACGGATACTTCGTAAGGCAGTGTCGCGTCACAAACGACCGCGGCCGCGGCGACATCGATATTCCTGTTGACACCGGAAAAGACGAACCCGGTCAATCCCAGGATCATCGCCAGCGTGATGGATATCAGTGTGCGGAATTGTTTCATTCAGCCTCCTACTTTGTGTAAAACACAGTGATCCAGTTCGTACTTCCGATCAGTTTCAGTTTCAACGTGCCGTTTTGCTTGATGATCGTCTGCGTCGTCGAATTCAGCTGCAGATAGATATAGCCGGTCGTCTTCTTCGCATAGGATTTGGTAATGCTATTAGTATATCCTTCGACTGAATAGCCGCTATCAAGGGACATAGCGTCGTTGGTGCTTCCATCGACAGTATATTTTGCATCTTCCAAACCGATCGTGACGCCGTTCAGCCCTTCAATGGTGAACTGGACTGCGAATAGATTCGAGGTATCCGAGAAATCGACCGGCTGGGTATCGCCGGATGGTGAAGTCTGGATCATCGGTTTCCCGTTAAGCGAAATGATCGGACCCAGGGTCAACTTATAGGTCGTCTTATCCGTGATCTCATCCGTACTCAATAATCCGACTTCCGCTTTCGTTCCGTCGGCGACCGCTAAATTGATCGGCAAGACGATCGGTTTCGCCAGATTGGCAGTCAATGTGATCGAGGTCGCGTTCTTATCCATGACCGGAATGAAGACAAGCCGTTTCAAATTGAGCTTATCCGATACGAAATCTGTTGCGAGATCATATTTGTCGAGCGTATAGCCCATCTCACTCAGTTTCGTACGATAGAAATCGGTATTGTTCAGGGCGATCCCCTCGCTGGTCGAGAAAATGCCCAGCCCAATATCCAACGCTTTGTTTGAAGTCGCATCCAATTCGGCGATCACAAACTGAAAATCAAGATCGTCGAAACGGAACACTTGCGCATTCCCGACGACGATATTGACGGTGGTTTCGACGATGACCGGATCATCATCCGGGGTTTTTTTATTGTCCGAAATGATCTTCCAAATATATATTCCCCCGCTAGCGGTAAGCAACAGCGCCAGGACGACGGTGATGATGCCAAGGTAATCACGATGTTTTTTCATGAAGTTCCTCCGCGCCTATTGTATCACATGCTGCAGCGTACCCGCATAATATGCGTCAAGTTTCATCCAAGGTTTGAGGATCGTGCGGACTCTCGCACTCACCCGCAGGACGATCGCATACTCGATCAGCGTGTCGATATCCTTGTTCGGATCCAGGATATATGCCCGGATCGCACAGCCGTATTCTTCGAATGTCAACAGATCCTGACGCCGGATGCAGTCGATCAACGTCCGTTCGCGATCGCTGACGCGGACGGTTTTCCCGTTATAGACCATCGTCGTGATCCCGAGGTCGGCATATTTGTCATCGCGGTAAAGGACCTTCATCGCGATCTTCTTGCTTCTGTATTTCTTGCGGCTCTCGCTCTTCTTCGCGGCGATCACGACTCCGTGCGGACGATTCAGATACCCGTGCAGATACAAGGCGCTCTGCAAAATGAAGGTCGCATCCGGGAAAGTCTCATGCACCAACTGGATCGCATCCAGCGTATGATCGCTGCGCACATAGAGACCGCGCTTCAAAGCGGAAAGGCGTTTGCTTTGTGTCAACACCCGGCAATCATAGGCATTGATTCCCAAATAACGAAGTTCCTGCGTCGTGTAAACCTTTTGTTTTTCGAGCATGTTCATCATAGTGTTCACATTTTCCTTTTTTTGTGTATGTATTAATGATAAACCAAGTGTTTTCCGTTGTCAAGTTATGTTATCTTGGCGATTGTGGTAAAATATGAGAGAGGTAATATCCAATGTCCAAAGAAAACGGTATGCAGAATCTGATCCATCTCTCGTTCGGAGAAGAACTCGGAAACTCCATCGCCCACGGTGTCATGAGCATATTGTTGCTGTTCCTGCTGCCGGTGGTGGCGATCTATTCCTACAATAAAGGCGGCATCTTATTAGCCGCCGGTACGAGCGTATTCGTCATCAGCATCTTCCTGATGTTCTTGACCTCCACGCTCTATCACGCGATGTCCTACGACACGCCGCATAAATATGTATTGCGCATCCTGGATCACATTTTCATCTACTTCGCGATCGCCGGCAGCTATACCCCGATCGCGCTCTATGCGATCGGCGGCTGGCAAGGCTGGCTGATCCTGATCATCCAATGGTCGATGGTGTTGTTCGGCATCCTGTATAAGTCGATCGCGCAGAAATCGATCCCGAAACTGAGCGTCCTGATTTATCTGATGATGGGTTGGACCGCCGTGTTCTTTTTCCCGACGCTGATCCACAATACGACACCGCTGTTCATCGGTCTGATCATCCTGGGCGGACTGCTCTACACGGTCGGGGCTTTCTTCTATATGCAGAAGTCCCGTCCGTATTTCCATTTTGTCTGGCATGTGTTCATCAATCTGGCTGCACTGACCCATTTCATCGCCATCGTATTCTTTCTCTGAAAAGGAGGATTACCGTGAAACTCACACACGCAGAATTTCTCACGATTCAAACCTGGATCTATCGCAACGCCCGTCCGTTGGATTTGGCGCGATGGAAGTACCAATTCGAAGGCGCTTCGCCCGAAGTGGTGATCGAAGCGCTGAGTGCTTATCAGAATGAAGACGGAGGCTTCGGTCACGCATTGGAACCGGATGCATGGAATCCGCATTCGAGTCCGCTGCAGACTTCAACCGCGATCGAACGCATCGAAGAGATCGGCGGACTGAGTTATGATCATCCGCTGGTCGTCGGCATCTTGAGGTATCTCTTTTCCGAAAGGGATTTCACCGACGGCCGCTGGGCGAATGTCATTACGTCGAACGACGATTTCCCGCATGCGCCGTGGTGGAACAGCGCATCCGACAGCCCGGAGCGCCGCGAATACAATCCGACGGCGATCTTGGTCGGTTTCATCCTGAAATACGCTTTACCCGATTCGATTTTATACAAACGTGGTTTGAAACTGGCGCAGGAACTGACATCCATGCATAAGCAAAAAGCATTATTTGATATGCACCCCCTGCTCAACCTGGATTTCCTCTATGATCGCCTTGAAGAAATCGGTTTGGATAAAGAAGCTTGGTACGAAGGTGCCAGAACCAAACTGAACCAGGATATCAAGGAAGTCATCCTGACTGATCTCGATCATTGGAACGATTATGCCTGCCTGCCGACGGTCTTCATCACAGCGCCTTCCCACCCCTTATACAAGCCGCTCCAGAACGAGACGGACAAAGATCTCGAATTGAAAATATCCCATCGTAATAATGATGGTATTTGGGATATTTCGTGGAGTTGGAGTGATTATCCCGAAGCGTTCGCGGTCGCGGCCAATTGGTGGAAAGCCAATCTGGCGATTCGCAATCTGCTGATCCTGAAGAATTTCGATTTACTCGAAGGGCGTTAAGCCCTTC
The DNA here is from genome assembly GCA_049684955.1 of Erysipelotrichaceae bacterium. Classification (GTDB taxonomy): domain Bacteria; phylum Bacillota_I; class Bacilli_A; order Erysipelotrichales; family Erysipelotrichaceae; genus GWE2-51-13. The sequence continues at coordinate 203 of JBAVGP010000231.1, read as the reverse complement.
TTTTTTACGAAAAGAAAATCCCCGTTTCCGGGGATCTGATTAAGATATAGTTGGAATGTGTAATGAAGACTTTCTTCAGTTATTCCGGCTTTCGAAATAAGCCATGAACCCGAAGATCGTCAATCCGGTGAATGCGACAAACGCGATCAGGACCAAAACAGCCTGACCGGTGGATGCCGCAGGTCCGTTGATAATCGTAAAGG
>JBAVGP010000230.1:0-5562 GCA_049684955.1 Erysipelotrichaceae bacterium | reverse complement strand
GCGCAATACGACCTCGATAAATCGTCCTTTCCGCATCCTTTGCTTTCGCTGACCTTCAGCGACGGAGAAGGATCGATCTATATGCCGCTTGAAGAACTGAAATCAAATCAGGAGATTCTGGATTTTTTGGTTTCGAATGAACTCAAGATCGGCTATGACGTCAAACGCATCCTGCACGGAGCCGCCGCGACCGGATTGAAACTCAGCGCCGTCAACGAAGACTTGATGATCCTGGCTTTCTTGACCGATTCGAACCAGAGCTCGATCGAAAAGACCGCAGCTGTCTTCGGATGGCCGACTTTGCCAGCCGCCAACATGGAACCTTCGACGATCGAAGCCTGCAAGGAACTGGCCGTGCATATGCATCAGACGTATCTGAAACTGAAGCCTCTCCTTGAAGAAAAAGGGATGCTGGATCTCTATCGCAAGATCGAGATGCCGATCGTGCCTGTCCTGGTCGAGATGGAAAGGGAAGGCATACGTGTGGATCTCACTATCCTTAACCGTATCGCGGACGAAACCCTGATCAAAATCAACGATCTGACCAAGACCATCGTCCATGAAGCAGGGGTCGATTTCAATATCAACTCGCCCAAACAACTGGCGGAGATCCTCTTCGACAAACTCCAATTGCCTGCCAATAAGAAGCGTTCGACTTCCATCGACGTACTCGAGGAATTGTCCGGTGCCCATCCGATCGTGGTCGAACTGATCGAATTCAGAAAGTACCAGAAACTCTATTCCACTTATGCCCAGGGATTGAAGAAGTTCATCCAGTCCGACGGCAAGATCCATACCGATTATAAGCAGTGCGTGGCGGCTACCGGACGTTTGTCCTCGACCGACCCCAACCTACAGAACATCAGTATCCGCAATGAAGAAACAAGGGAGATCCGCAAGGCGTTCGTTGCTGAATCAGGGCATATCCTGTACTCTTGCGACTATTCGCAGATCGAACTCCGTATTTTGGCGCATATGGCCAACGAGACCGCGATGATCGAAGCGTTCAGGCAAGGGGAGGATATCCACACCCATACCGCGCGCGATGTCTTCCATGTGGAAGATCCCAATTCCGCCCAGCGCCGGCAAGCCAAAGCGGTTAATTTCGGGATCATCTACGGAATCAGCGACTTCGGACTGGCGGCGCAGATCGGCGTCAGCCGCGACACGGCGCGCAAATTCATCCAGAATTACCTCAATACCTACCGCGGCATCCAGAATTACATGGATGAAACCGTCGCTTTCTGCCAGATCAACGGCTATGTGGTGACGATGTTCGGACGCCGCAGGGAAATCCCCGAAATCCATGACAAAAACTACAACATGCGTGAATTCGGGAAACGGGCTGCGATGAACGCGCCCATCCAGGGCAGCGCCGCCGACCTCATCAAGGTCGCGATGATCAAGATCCACGATGCATTACGTAATCGTAAACTCGAAACCAAGATGATCCTGCAGGTCCACGATGAACTGGTCTTCCATGTCCCTCAAAACGAACTGGAAGAAGTCCGTAAATTGGTGAAATCCGAGATGAGCAACGCGGCCGTCCTGGACGTCCCGTTGGAAGTCTCCGAAGCCTGGGGTACGGATTGGTACGAGGCGAAGTAGATGCCCGAACTGCCCGAGGTCCAGACCGTCGTCGATTCCCTACGTTTGAACCTGCGAGGCAGAACCATCGTATCGGCCGACTTCCTATGGGGAAAGACTTCCGGGAATCTGCCGTTCGAGGAAATGAGTAAAAAACTCGAAGGTAAAACCATCCGCGATGTCACACGCCGTGCCAAATACATCCTCATCCATCTCGATGACGCGACATTGATCGTCCATCTGCGGATGGAAGGACGCTTCTACATCAAACAACCGATCGAAGAGATCCACAAGCATTCGCATGTCCTGCTGCATATGAGCGGCGACCTGCGCGTCGAATACAACGACACACGCAAATTCGGACGTTTCTACTACTATGAAAAGGATCAGCCGTTACGTGTGCTGGAAAACCTGGGACCCGAACCTTTCGATCCCGAATTGACATCGCTTACCCTTCACCAGGCGACCCGCCGCAAGAAAACCAATCTGAAAGTGTGGCTGCTGGATCAAACGCATATCGCCGGGATCGGCAACATCTATGCGGATGAAATCTGTTTCGCGTCCAAAATGTCACCGAAACAACCGGTCGGCCGGATTACACGCAAACAATGGGAAGAAATCCTGACCCAAACGAGAAGAATCCTGTCTGAAGCGATTTTGGCGGGCGGCACGACCATCCGCACCTATACCTCCTCTTTAGGCATCACCGGACGTTTCCAAGTCACTCTCAACGCCTATGGCCGCGGCGGCATGCCTTGCCTGGTCTGCGGTACTCCTATGCGACGCATCGTCGTCGGACAACGCGGCACCGTGTATTGCCCCGTCTGTCAGAAAGTGAGGTAATATGCGCATCGCGATCACCGGCAGCATCGGCTCGGGGAAATCCGAAGTCGGTAAGATCTTTACAAGCATGGGCTATATCGTCATCGATACCGATCGCCTGGCAGCCGAAGTACTGAAACGCGGCACCGACGTCTATGGACTTCTTGTTGAAGCGTACGGCGTCGAAATCCTCGATCCTGATGGCAATATCGACAAGAAATACCTGGCCAACCTGATTTTCACCAACGAACACGAAAAGAAACGCGTCGAAGCGTGGATGCATCCCGCGATCTGGCAGCTGGCCGATAACCTCTGTGCGAAATTCGCGGATGAGAAGTTCATCTTCGTGGAAGTCCCTTTGCTTTTTGAGACCAACAGCCAAGGACGGTTCGACCGTAGCTTATTGATCATCACCGATCCGGAAATCGCGCTTGAACGGTTGATGAAGAATCGGAAGATCGAACGGGAAGAAGCATTCCGCCGTTGGCGCAACCAGATGGACCCCGCGCTGAAAATGGAGATGGCGGACGACGTGATCGTCAACAACGCCAGTCTGAACGAATTGAATGTATTGTTGGAAAACTATGTAATGAAACTGGAAACACTCCACTAGAAGGGATGGCACGTATGGAATTGAAAGCGAAAGATACCTATCGGGTCGAAGCGACGCATGTTTTATCCGCCCATGATCTGGAGAGCCTTTATAATCCCTATCTCGCCCTCAGCAACCCTGAAACGATCGGGCTTTATTGCCTGCTTCAGGTCGAAAGCACGCACGGGACGAGTGTCGACACGCACAGTCATCTCTGCACGCTGCTGGACTGCCGGATTGAAAAGACCGAAGAAGCGCTGCGGAATCTTGAAATGCTCGGATTGATCGAAACTTATGCCCGCACCGCGGAAGACCACCAAGATTATATCTACAGCCTCAAAGCCCCGCTTTCGCTGCATGGCGTGCTCGCCCATGAAGTTTTGGGACGCGCCCTTTACCAAAAGATCGGCAACGAGCTGTTCGAACAGTTGAAAAAACGGTATGCGCACGCGCAATACGATAAAGAAGGATTCAGCGCAATCAGCGCCAAATTCGACCCCGCATCGCTTTCAAAATGGGACCAGCATGCGGAAGCACAATATCAAAACCAACGCATCGTCGAAGTGAAACTCACGAATCTGTCCTTCGACATCGGGAAATTCCTGCGCAGTTGCTCCTCCGTCGTATTCCCATTGGAAATGCGTACGCGTGAAACCGTCGAGAAGATCGAAGAACTCGGCAGCATTTTCGGGATCTCCGAAGACGAGATGATCCGTCTGGTCGGACGGTGCGTCAATTATAAGACGAAGAGAGTCGATCTCGATCAATTACGCCGCCGCATCGCCAACGAACCGGTTCATACTGAAGTCTTACCCGAAAATCCCTATCTTTGGCCGCCAATTATTTTCCTTAAAGAAAAACAGAACGGCATCGAACCGGTCGACGCGGACAAACGTCTGATCACAAAACTGGTGACCGAATTACGCTTGAACCCCGAAGTCGTCAACGTCTTGATCGAAAACGTTTTACTTACTAACGACCAACGTCTTTCAAAAGCCTATGTCGAGAAAATTGGAGCCACTTGGGCTCGATTAGGTATCAAGACAATTGAAGAAGCCAAGAAGGAAATCGAATCGCTGAAGGGTTCCTTCAAGACGAAGGGTACTAGGAAGAGAAACGATCTGATGCCCGAATACAAAGAAGAATCGCAGGGCATCAGCGAACAGGAACGACTCGATCTCTTCGCGTCGTTACAGAACTTAGGAGGCAATACCCATGGAAAAGATTGAGCTGCCGGATTACCAGACGGATAAACTGGTATTATTGCACCGTGAACTCGAAAACAAAGTTTTATTGGATAAACGCGTCATCGAATTCATGTTTCGCTATGATTATCCCGAAGCAAATGTCAGGTTATATGCTCAGCGCTTTTCCGATTGGCTGAGCGTGCTCGATTTATGCATCGGATGCCCCGGCTTGCATGCCTGCAAGCAGAAAAGCACCGGACTGGTCATGCAACTGACGGCCGAACCTTTATTGATGAATGTGGTCACGCCCTGCGTCTATAAGCAGGTCGAGGATGATAACCGCCGGCATGAAGTCAATTACCTGATCAACGATGCCGCTCCCGAGATGATCACGACCGATCTGAAGAAACTGGCCCAGCCCAATGAAGACCCGGTCTATCTGAAAGCCGTCAAAGCGGTGCTGGATAAAATGAAAAGCGACGACAAGACAGGGTATTTCCTGTTCGGAAATCCCGGGGTAGGCAAGACCTATCTGGCGGCCGCGATGACCAACCACTTCGCCAAACAAGGCAAGAAAGTCGCCTTCCTGCATGTCCCGTCCTTCACCCAGAAAATCAAGAATTCGTTCGACGATCCCGATTATATCGATACCGTACTATCCACCTTGCGCAACGTCCCGATTTTGGTGATGGATGATATCGGCGCCGAGTCCACGACTTCCTGGATCCGCGACGAAATCCTATTCCCAATCTTGAATCACCGGATGGAAACCAAGAAAATCACCTGGTTCACCTCCAACGAAAGCATGGAAAGTTTAAAAAACCACTATATGTACAACCAAAGGGGAGACAAGGAAGAAATGAAGGCGGTCCGTATCATGGAACGCATCGAAACCCTGTCGACACCCCTCTATCTGGGCGGCAAAAATCGCCGCAGAGGTTAATTCAGATTCTTAGTTTCAATTTCAGGGGGTATTCGATGGGAAATATGGAAACTGTGACTGTTCGAAAATTATCGATGGAACAACTCGAACAAAGATTCATCAAAATTGGCAGAGATTTCAAAATGTACAAGAAAGATTGGGAATTATTTACGACAAAGAATAAGGATACATTTACTGTGTACGCATATAACAAAAAAAGGTTTATTGGAGGAAGACGCGGTGGGGCAAGCCGGCGTCTGACAGAACTTCAAAACAAAGAGCAGTGCTCAAAATTAATGAAGATTAGGATAATTGAAAGTGATGGTGCGTTACTGTTAGAAAAAGATTTCAGATATACGAGGACAAATTTCATACTGGTCAAAGTAATTCCTAATCTGCTATATTTTGCTTTCATTTTAAATACTTTGTATTGGGTCGCATCATATGTCTAT
>JBAVGP010000229.1:0-2264 GCA_049684955.1 Erysipelotrichaceae bacterium | reverse complement strand
GGCAATTGCTCAATATTGTAACAATAAGGAAGTGGAGGTGGCTCTTGTGAAAAGAACATATCAACCGAGCAAACGAAAACACCAAAAGGTCCACGGTTTCAGAGCCCGAATGAAAACGGTCGGAGGTCGCAAAGTGTTGGCCCGTCGCCGTGCTAAAGGCAGAAAAGTCTTGTCGGCGTAAAAAGTCACCTCCGGGTGATTTTTTTTAGCAATCCCATGAAAAAACTATACAGGGTAAAAAAGAATGAAGACTTCCAGAGAATCCTTAACCGAAGGAAGTTTTTCACGTGTGCTTCATTCGCCCTGTATGTGAAGGAACGCCCGGCAGGATTCGACAATGCGCGGGTGGGGATATCTGTTTCCAAAAAGCTCGGCAACGCGGTTGTCCGCAACAAAATCAAGCGCCAAGTGCGTATGATGTGCCAGGAAATCTTCGATTTTTCAGAAAGATATGACTCAATTATCCTTGTGCGACAGGGTTTTCTGAAGGTGGACTTTCACACCAATAAAAAAGAGTTGGAAAACCTCGTTAAAAAAGTTAAAATATAGTGTACCACCCTAAACGTAAGGAGATTTCGAATGAAAAATCTTAGAAGTAAAAAATTCCTGATATACACACCGCTGATACTCTTACTGCTGACTGGCTGTACCCGTATCACCGACAGTAAGGGTCAAGTATTGCCGCAATACCTGATCAAACTTTCGACGGACTTCGGAATCATTTTCAAGGAAAGTTGGTTTACCGGATTATTGGTCTATCCGTTAGCGCAAGCCATCAACTTCCTGTCGCCTTACGGCGGCGTCCTGATGGCGATCATCATCGTCACGATCGGCATCAAATTGCTGACCTTGACCTTCACGATCAAATCCACGGTCGCTTCGCAGAAGATGCAGGTCATTCAACCTGAAATGAAGAAGATCCAGGATAAATACGCCGGGAAGAACGACGACCGCTCCAAGATGCTGATGGGACAGGAAATGAACGACCTGTACAAGAAACACAACATCAACCCGTTCGGAACGATTCTCATCACCTTTATCCAATTACCGATCATTTTCGCGATGTATCAAGCCATCCAACGTTCCGAAGCGGTTCAAACCGGAACGATCCTCGGACAAAGCCTGCAGAAGACCCCGATGTTCGGATTCACGCATATCACCAGCGGCGGTTGGGTTTATGTCGTCATCTTCGTACTGATGGCCGTATTCCAATTCCTCTCCATGAAAATGCCGATGTGGTTGGCTGCACGTGCCTCCAAAGGCAAAGTGATCGTCCACCCAGGTGACAAAGTCAAAAAAGGCAACACGATGAACACCGTCATGTATACCTCGCTGGCGATGATCCTGTTCCTGTCCATCAACTGGCCGACCGCGATGTCCTTGTACTGGTTGGTATCCGCTTTCGCACAAGTAGGACAAACTTTATATATCCAACACTTCTTCATCGACAAACCTGAAGCAGCCAAAGGAGCAAAATAAGTATGAAAAGCTATTCCGGGAAGAATTTGGAGGATCTCCTCCAGAGTGTCGCCAAAGAAAAAGGCGTCAAGGTCGATGAGCTGACCTATTTCGTAACGGAAGAGAAAACGGGTTTCCTCGGGTTCGGAGCTTCGGTCACAGCGGATGTCTACGCGCTGTCTGATGTCCGCGACTTTCTCAAAGGATACCTGGAACGGTTTTTCAAAACGTTGGAACAAGATGTCGAAGTCGACGTCCAACAAGACAACGATACCTTCAAGATCATGCTGAATGCCGAAAACAACGCGATTCTGATCGGTAAGAACGGCCAGACCCTGACCGCCATCAACACCGTCGTACGCGCCGCCGTGAATTCCTCGTTCAAACGCCGCTTCAACGTCATGGTCGACATAAACAACTATAAAGTCGACCGCTACGACAAGGTGATGCAGATCGCATCCCGCGTCGCACGTACGGTCCAACGCACGAAAATCAGCGCCACGCTCGATCCGATGCCCAACGACGAACGTAAAGTCGTCCACCAATTCCTCAGCGAGATGAAGAATATCCGCACGGAATCGGAAGGCGAAGGAATCAACCGTCGCCTGAAAATCATCTTCGATCGCAATAAAGACGGCGAATAGAAACTAAAAGCTACGGTTCAAAACCGTAGTTTTCTTTGTAGAAGATAAACCCCCTGTTCTACAGGGGAGTAAAAAAGAGCTTAAGCGGTGAGTAAAATAAAAATCCCCCGTGGTAAGATTGAAGAGCCTGACAGCACAACAATCAAGACGGAGGAAGTCTCT
>JBAVGP010000228.1:0-9619 GCA_049684955.1 Erysipelotrichaceae bacterium | reverse complement strand
ATCGATGAACGAATTGGACGTGTTGTTGGTCGATGATATCCAATTTTTGGCCGGCAAAGAGAAATCCCATGAGATTTTCTTCCATATCTTCAACGAGTTGGTGAATAACCGGAAGCAGATCGTCATCACCAGCGACCGCGACCCCTCGGAAATCAAAGGTTTGGAAGAGCGAATGGTCAGCCGCTTTTCATCCGGTTTGTCGGTCGGCATCGATTCGCCGGAATTCGAGACTTCATTAGCGATTTTGCGATTCAAGATGGAGAATCAGAGTCTGGATGCGACGATGATCGACGACGAGGTGCTGAATTATATCGCGACCAACTTCTCGAAGGACGTCCGTAAACTTGAAGGGGCCTTGAATCGTCTGATATTCTACTCGATAAACTTCGGAAACAACGAACGGATCGATTTCAAGACCGCGCTAGGAGCCTTCAAAGGGAATACGAGCGTCGATAAGAACGAACTCAACGCCAACAAAATCAAGCGCATCGTCGCGGATTACTACGGATTGACTCGCCAGCAGCTGATTTCGAAAAGCCGCACCAAGAATATCGCCAGCGCACGGCATATCTCGATGTATTTCTGCCGTAAGATTCTTGACCTTCCTTTCATCAAAATCGGCGAGGAATTCGGGAAACGCGATCACTCCACGGTTATGAATGCCTGTTTGAAAGTCGAAGAGAATATCAAGAAGGATATCAATTATAAGCAGGCACTGCAGGAGATCGAACGATTGATCAGTCAATAGCTGTTATTTCTCCACATCTTTGCACTTTCCTTCCACACGTAAAAGTGATAAAATAGTATAGTAAATAAAGGGTTTTCAAACATTTTTCAACACTATGAACAGTCTTAATAGTTATTATCTTCAGGATAATATAAAAGGAGGAAACCGGTATGAATTTCAGAATTTCAAAACGCGTCTTCTACGGAGCTTTGGCAGCGGTGTCCCGCGCTATCGCAGCGAATTCGCCACTACCTTGGTTGACTGGCATCAAGATCGACGTCAAAGAGAATGAAATCTACTTGACCGGAAGCGACTCGGATATTTCTATTCAACGTGTTCTGAAGAAAGAGGGAAGCGATTTCGTGATGGATATCCGAGAAACGGGATCCATCGTCATCGAAGCGAAATACATTCTCGAAATCGTCCGCAAGATCGATGCCGATGAAATCGAACTTGAAGTCATGGATGGTCTGTTGACGAAAATTAGCGGACATTCCGCGGAATTCAATATCAACGGGATGAAAGCCTCCGAATATCCGAGCATCGATTTCTCGAAACCTACGAAACAATTCGAGATTGATGCGGATGTCTTACTGAAAACGATCACCCAGACGGGATTCGCGACCAGCGATAAAGAAACCAGACCGGTATTGACCGGAGTCAACTTCAAATGCGACGGAGCGAAACTCGAATGTGTCGCGACCGACAGCTACCGTTTGGCGAAGAAAACCGTCTTGCTTGAAGGTGAGAATCATTTCAATATCACAATCCCGGCGAAAAGCCTCGGGGAAGTCGCAAAGACCATTGAACGCGAGGGCAAAGTCCAAATCTGTGTTTCGGACAAGAAAGCCCAATTCTGGATCGATTCGACCGTCATCCAAACCCGTCTGATCGACGGATTGTATCCGGAAACCGGAAGATTGATCCCCACCGAATTCCTTTATGAATTGACCTTGGATGCCAGGGACATGCTGAATGCGATCGACCGTGCTTCGTTCATCAAGAGCGAAGGAATATCAATCATCAAATTGAGCGCCAATTCGACCGAAGTCATCATTTCCAGTAAGTCCCAGGAAGTCGGGTCTTCGATGGAAAAACTGGATGTCATCCAATATACCGGCAAACCGCTGGAAATATCGTTCAGCGGACGTTATGTGTTCGACGCCATCCGCGTATTGGCAGGTTCGGTCGTAAAAATCGAATTCAGCGGCGAAATGAAACCCTTCGTCATCCGTAATGTGGACGACGATTCGATCCTGCAGCTGATCCTTCCAGTCCGCACCTACTCCTGATTCCCAACGAATATCGCCCCTGTCAAAAGGGGCTTTTTTGTGGTAAAATAGAAGGGTAGAAACAGGAAGGAAGATCGACGCGATGATCAAAATCACCACCGAATATATCACGCTTGGACAGTTCTTGAAGATGACTGATTGGATCGATTCGGGTGGTCAGGCGAAGGTCGCCGTGAAGACCTTGAAAATCTTCGTCAACGATGAAAAAGAAGACCGGAGAGGCAGAAAACTCTATCCGGGCGACCGTGTCAAAATCGAAGCGAAGAGCTACGTCATCGAAAAATGAGAATCACTTCGCTTACGTTGCGAAACTTTCGAAACTATCCGTCCTGTTCATTGACTCTGCCTGAAGGAGTGACATTGTTTCTCGGAAGCAATGCCCAGGGAAAAACAAATTTATTGGAAGCGATCTACCTGTTATCGACGACAAGATCCCATCGGGTCTACGATGAATCCCAATGTATACGGCGCGGGGAAAACACCGCGAATCTCGGGGTTCAGGTCGAAGAAGATGGGGCTCATTTTATGTTAGGGATGATCTTGCATCCGGACGGGAAGACGCTGACCTTTCAGAAGCAGGCATTGAAGAAGACCAGTGAGTTCATCGGAAAACTGAACGCCGTGCTGTTTTCGCCAGCCGACATGGATCTTTTCGAAACATCGCCGCGGGAACGCCGGAAATTGATGGATGTCGAGATGGGGAAGATTTCAGCTCCGTATCTGATCCATCTGAACCGATATCAGAAGGTGCTTAAGGAGCGTAATGCGTATCTCAAAGAGAAGCACATCGATCCGTCTTACCTTGAGGTGCTGACCAAGCAATGCATCGACAGCCAGATCGACATCATCAAGCTGCGACATCGTTTCATCGATGATTTGAACGAGCATCTGCAGGAATATTATCGCAAGATATCGGTATCGGACATCAAAATCGGGGCGAATTACAAAGCGCCGGTCGAGGGGATGGAAGAAATCGAAAACCAGCTGATCGAGAAGTTCACTAAGAACAGCGAACGGGATCTCGTTTTGCGTCAGACGCATTGCGGGGTTCATCGCGACGACATCGAATTCACGATGGAAGGCGTTCCGGTCGAGACTTTCGCTTCGCAGGGACAGAAACGGGTGATGGTGCTGGCCATCAAATGCGCTTTGATCGCGATGATCGAGAAGCGTACGCATCGCAAACCGGTCTTGCTGTTGGACGACGTCCTGAGCGAACTGGATGCGATCCGCAGAAAAGCGTTATTTACAGCCTTGGATCCGACCTTGCAGACCTTGATCACGACCACCGATCTGGAGGATGTCAAGGAATGGGTGCGGGCGAAGGCTGTGGTATATGAAGTTGAGAACGGAAGAATTTCCGAAAGGAGGACATAACATGAACGAACATGTGGAGCATTCCTATACTGCACAGGACATTCAGGTATTGGAAGGATTGGAAGCGGTACGTAAACGTCCCGGAATGTATATCGGTACGACGACGCTGCGGGGGCTGCATCATCTGGTTTGGGAAATCGTCGACAATTCGATCGACGAAGCACTGGCCGGGTGGGCGGATCGCATCGTCATCACCGTCGATAAAGAGAATATCGTGACGGTCGAGGATAACGGACGCGGAATGCCGGTCGGGATCCATGAGAAAACCGGGAAATCCTCGGTCGAGACCATTTTCACGGTGTTGCATGCCGGCGGAAAGTTCGGCGGCGGCGCCTATAAAGTCTCCGGCGGGCTCCACGGGGTCGGCGCATCGGTTGTGAACGCCCTTTCGGAGTGGTTGGAAGTCTATATCTACCTTAACGGAAAAATCCATTACATGCGCTTTGAGAACGGCGGGACGGCGGTTGCGGACCTCAAGATCATCGGCGATACCGACAAACACGGTTCGCTGGTACGGTTCAAAGCGGATCCGACGATTTTCAAGGAAACGTTGGAATACGACCATGATACGTTACGCGATCGTCTTCAGCAGCTGGCTTTTTTGAATAAAGGGATTTCGATCGTTTTCAATGACGAACGGATGGAGAGCAATCCTTCGATCACCTATCTCTACCGCGGCGGCATCAACGAGTATGTCAAATTCCTCAATAAGAACAAGGCTCCGATCCATGCCGAACCGGTCTATCTCGAAGGGGAAGAGGAAGGGATCGTCGTCGAAGTTGCGATGCAGTACAACGACGGCTATGTGCCCAACATCTACTCGTTCTGCAACAATATCAACACGCATGAAGGCGGGACGCACGAAGAAGGTTTCCGTTTGGCTTTGACGCGCGTCATCAACAACTACTGCAAAGACAACAACATGATGAAGAAGGATGAAGAAGCGCTGCTTGGCGAGGATGTCCGTGAAGGATTGACCGCCATCATCTCGGTGAAGCATCCCGATCCGCAATACGAGGGACAGACCAAGACCAAACTCGGCAACGGGGAAGTCCGCAAGATCGTTTCTTCGGTATTGTCCGAACATCTCGAACGTTTCCTGCTGGAGAATCCGGTCGAGGCGAAATTGATCTGCGAAAAAGCGATCATCGCTTCCAAAGCGCGGCTCGCAGCCAAGAAGGCGCGTGAATTGACGCGTCGCAAAGGTGTTCTTGAAGTGTCGAGTCTGCCCGGTAAGCTGGCCGATTGTTCGTGCCGCGATCCGAAACTCAGTGAAATCTATCTCGTCGAAGGAGATTCCGCCGGCGGTTCGGCGAAGCTGGGACGCAATCGCGAATTCCAGGCGATTTTACCCTTACGGGGGAAAGTCATCAACGTCGAAAAGGCGCGTTTGCATAAGGTTTTCGATAACAATGAAATCCGTTCGATGTTGACGGCCTTCGGCTGCGGGATCGGCGATGAATTGGATGTGGAGCGTCTGCGTTACCACAAGATCATCATCATGACCGATGCCGACGTCGACGGGGCGCATATCCGCACTTTGATTCTGACGTTCTTCTATCGTTTCCTGAAGCCGTTGATCGAGGAAGGGCATATCTACATCGCCCAGCCTCCGCTTTTCAAAGTCCAGAAGGGAAATGTCATCCGCTACGCCTACAACGATGCGGAGATGGAAGATATCAAGAAGGAACTCGGCGATCGTTTCAACATCCAGCGTTACAAAGGCCTGGGGGAAATGAATCCCGAACAGCTATGGGAAACGACGATGGATCCGGAAGTCCGGACCTTGATCAAGGTTTCCATCGAGAATGCGCTTGAAGCCGATATGGTGTTCGATATGCTGATGGGCGACGAGGTGGAACCGCGCCGCAACTTCATCGTGGAGAACGCGCATTTCGTCAAGAATCTGGATATCTAAGGAGGAACGGACATGGAAGACAGCAATATTTATGACAAGATAAAACATGTCAACATCACTTCCGAGATGAAGACGTCGTTTTTGGATTATGCGATGAGCGTCATCGTTTCGCGGGCTTTGCCGGATGTGCGCGACGGGTTGAAACCGGTCCACCGTCGGATTTTGTATGCGATGAACGATCTGGGCATGCACAGCGACAAGCCTTTCAAGAAATCAGCCCGTATCGTCGGGGAAGTCATCGGTAAGTACCATCCCCACGGCGATGTCGCGGTCTATGACACGATGGTCCGCATGGCACAGGACTTCTCCTTCAGGTATATGCTGGTCGAAGGGCACGGGAATTTCGGCTCGATCGACGGCGACGGGGCGGCCGCGATGCGGTATACCGAAGCGCGTATGTCGAAGGTCGCGATGGAACTGTTGCGCGACATCCAGAAGGATACGATCGATTTCGTCGACAACTATGACGGCGAAGAGCAGGAACCGGTTGTTTTGCCGGCACGTTTCCCGAATCTGCTGGTCAACGGGACGACGGGGATCGCGGTCGGGATGGCCACCAACATTCCTCCGCACAATATCGGCGAGGTCATCGACGCGACGATCGCGGTCATGGAAGATCCCGAGATATCCGTGTTGGATTTGATGGAGAATTATATCACGGGGCCGGATTTCCCGACCGCCGCGTATATTTTAGGCCGCGCCGGCATTAAACAGGCGTATGAGACAGGGAGAGGATCCTTGGTCATCCGCAGTAAGGTCGAGATTGAAGATCTTCCCAATGGGAAGAAGCAGCTGATCGTCACGGAAATCCCGTATCAAGTCAACAAAGCGATGATGGTCGAGAAGATCGCCCAGCTCGTGCGTGACAAATCGATCGAAGGGATCACCGACTTGCGGGATGAATCCAACCGCGACGGGATCCGTATCGTGATCGAACTGAAACGCGATGTCCAGAGCGAAGTCATCCTGAACCAGCTTTACCGTATGACCACTCTGCAGACGACCTTCGGCGTCAATATCCTTGCGTTGGTCAACAACGCGCCGAAGCAGCTCGGTCTGAAAGCCGTTCTGCAGCATTATATTGATCACCAGGTCGTCGTCATCCTGCGGCGGACGAAATATGATTTGACCAAAGCGAAGGAACGCGCCCATATTCTGGAGGGTCTGCGCATCGCGTTGGACCATATCGACGAAATCATCACGGTCATCCGTTCCAGTAAGGACGACGCGACCGCGCAAAGCAACCTGATGGAACGTTTCGGGCTCAGTGAAATCCAAGCCAAGGCGATCCTCGAGATGCGTCTGCGCCGCTTGACGGGGCTGGAGCGTCAGAAGGTCGAAGACGAATATCAGGAACTGTTGGTCATCATCACCGATCTCAATGCGATCCTGGCGAGCCATTTCCGCGTCATGACGATCATCAAAGATGAACTGATGGATATACGGAAGAGATTCAGCGATCCGCGCCGCACCGAGATCATCGATGCCGACCTGGATATGCAGGACGAGGATCTGATCCCAGTCGAAGACGTCGTCATCACGATGACCGTCAACGGATACATCAAACGTACCACCGTCGATACCTATACGACGCAAAACAGAGGCGGCAAGGGCATCAAAGGCATGGGTATCAACGATAATGATATCGTCGACCAATTCCTGACGATGAGCTCGCACGATTATCTGATGGTGTTCACTAATTTCGGGAAAGTCTACCGTATGAAAGGGTATCGCATCCCACAAGCCAGCCGTACGGCCAAAGGCTTGCCGATCGTTAACCTGATCAATCTGGACAAAGAAGAGAAAGTCCGTGCGCTGGTCGCATTGAAAGCCGAGAATACCGGGGCGTATCTGTTCTTCGCCACGAAATCAGGCGTCGTCAAACGCGTCCATGCGAGTGAATTCGATTCGATCCGCCAATCCGGCAAGATCGCGATCAGTTTGCGCGAGGATGATGAATTGGTCGCGGTCAAAGCGACATCGGGAGATGACGAGATCATCATCGCCGGAGCGAACGGGAAAGCCGTGCGTTTCAACGAGAACGATGTCCGACCAATGGGCCGCAATGCCGCCGGCGTCCGCGGATTCAACGTGGATGGAAGCTTCGTGGTCGGCATGGCTACGGACAAAGAAGGTTCTTACATCCTGGCGGTCACGCAGAAAGGTTATGGCAAGAAATCCGCATTGGATGAGTACCGCCTCACCAACCGCGGCGCAAAAGGGGTTAAAACGATCCAGATCACCGATAAGAACGGGCCCTTGGTTGTGGTAAAGGCCGTCAACGGGGACGAAGATCTCTTGATTGTTACCGAAGAAGGGATCATCATCCGTATCAACCTCGAAAAAGTCGGGACCTACGGAAGGAATACCCAAGGTGTCCGGCTGATCTCGATCGAAGGCGATAACGGGGTCTCGATGGCTGCCGTCGTCGAACGCGATGATGAAGCGGAAACGGTCGAACCGTTGAAGACGGACGAAATCGCCGAAGAAACGGACGCTGTGGTTGATACCGTTGAAGATAATGAAGAGATTGACGAAAAGAATACCGAAGAATAAGCACACAACCCTGAAGCGAAACGCCTCAGGGTTGTTTTTACATCAATTTTATCCAATACCGTTGCAGAACGATTCCGTCATGCAGCACTTCATTCTCCAGGACGCCGCCTTGGGCGAGGATCGTCTTGGCGGAAGCGGGGTTGTCTTTATCACAGGTGATCAATATATTCATTATCCCCCAGTCTTTGCATTTCAGCAGGGCAAGCGCAAGCATTTCCTTGGCATATCCTTTGCGGCGTTCGGATTTTCGGACGCTGTATCCGATATGACCGCCGAAATTCATCAGATAATCGTTCAAGGTATGCCAGATATCGATGATTCCCACCAATTTTCCATCTTCGACGCGACGAGCGAAGTAGGTGCTGGCGAGGACACGGCTCGGTCGCAGGGTCGCGATGTTTCCGTTATCCCGCAGCGAGGCGTACCATTCATCCAACGTATCGAAGGAGTCCAATCCGGCACCGCCATGGATCACTTCTTTGTTTAGGATAAACTCTTCTTTGTATGCGACGGCTTCATTACGTAATGTTTCGTCGATTTCGATCAGTTCAAGCATAGTTTTCCTCCTAAGTCGGTTTGGGCGGTAATTTTGACGGGTCAGGATGATATTGTAGAAGAAAATCGTCGTCAGGACGATCGCCGCCCCGAATAGAGACAGGATTTTCGGGCTTTCACCGACCACCAGGAATACCCAGATTGGATTCAATATCGGTTCGATGGTCGCCAGGATGCTGCCGGTCGTAGCCGAAGTGTGCTGGATGCCGATCGAGAAGAAGATATATCCCAATCCGAGCTGCACGATCCCCATGAAGAGGATGACGAGCCACGGAAACCAGCCGTTACTGAAGACTTGTTTGTCCGCGAATACGAACGGCAGCAGGAAGACGCTCAAAGCGGCTCCCAGGAAGGTCGCGTCCACCGGGTGGGCGCCGGGAAGTTTGTTGGCGAAGAAGACACAGGCGAACGCCAGACCGGATAGGATGGCGACGAGGTTTCCGACCATGTTTCCGCCCTTCATTTGATCCAAGAAGAACAGCGAAACACCGAACAAAGTGCCGATCACAGCCAGCAGATCCCTTTTCTTCGGTTTTTCCTTCAAAAAGATTGCGGAAAGCAGGATGATGAAGACGGGTGACGTGTATTGAAGTACGATCGCGTTCGCTGCGGTCGTCATCTTATTGGCCATCATGAACAGAATGGTCGTCAGATTGAGGCTTACGGCGGCAAAGATCGTTGATTTCGTGATGCGGAAGCGAAATGACCTGCGATACATCGCGATGACGATCGCGGCGATGATTCCGCGGATCGATGCGATGGCAAGTCCCGACCAAGGGATGAGTTTTGCGCAGACGCCTCCGAAACTCCAGAAGACGGCCCCGATTACGATCCATAACGGACCGGCTTTTTCGAATTTTTTCATATCTACCTCGATGAATAGGTTTATTTTATCATCGAAATCCGCTTCGGACACGACGAATTTCATCGATTATCGGAATGCGGGTGATTTTAGCAATCTGTTGAGGTTATCCCGCCTCCGGAACTTCGGTTTTAATTGACAATGCTCTGGACGCTCGATAAAATATCAGTATATCGATGATGGGGACAAGTAGTTCATTTGAAGATTTCAGAAACGCGGTGAAGGATGCGAATCGCGACTCGAACGAACGAAATCCACCCCGGAGTGAAAGTGAATCTTTCCGGTACCTACCGTTATCAGGTTTGAGAGGGAATGTTTCACGTGAAACAATC
>JBAVGP010000227.1:0-5114 GCA_049684955.1 Erysipelotrichaceae bacterium | reverse complement strand
GTCAAAGACGGTTTCGATGCGAAAAAAGAGGCGATCTTGGAGATCGTCTATCTCGATCCGCTTTCACCTTTGTCGAAAACGACCAGTCTGACCGCCGGTGACGGTTTCGGTACGGCGATTCCGCTGAAAACCGGAATGTCGCTGATCAAGGTCGCTTATCTGGATAATCTCGGTCAATTGCATTCAGCCGGACCGATCATCCAACAAAAAGCAAGCGAGTTCGTCGCCGCGTTGGATACTTCTTCGTCGCTGCAGTCCGCCTATGCGCAGACCGCGGGAGGCGGGATCCGGGGATCCCTGATCGCGACCCTCTACCTGATCCTCATCTCCCTGTTGATCGCGTTGCCGATCGGTGTCATGACGGCTGTCTATCTGCATGATTATGCCCGCTTCAACAAGTCCAGCAACTGGATCCGTTCCAGCATCGATCTGCTGACCGGGGTGCCGAGCATCATCTTCGGCTTGATGGGGATGGTCGTCCTCTACCCGATCACCACGGTCTTCCACGCCAACGGGACAAGCATATTACTCGGTGGCTTAACGATGTCCGTCATTTTGTTGCCGATCATCATCCGTACGACCGAAGAAGCGCTGAAAGTCGTGCCCGATGCCTATCGCGACGCCAGTCTGTCGCTGGGTGCCAACCGTTCCCAGACCGTCTTCAAGATCGTCCTGCCCCAAGCTTTGCCCGGTATCATCACCGGGGTATTGCTGAGTGTCGGACGGGTCATCGGCGAATCCGCCGCATTGATCTACACGATGGGGACGTTCGTCAACGATGCGCCGAAATTGACCAGCGGCGGCACTTCCCTAGCGGTCCAGATCTGGTCGATCATGAGCAGCGACCAACCTAACTTCGCATTAGCCAGCGCGATCTCCATCGTCATCCTGATCGTCGTACTGAGTATGAACATCAGCGTCAAACTGATCGTCGCAAGAATCCGGCGTACTTGAATATATCGGCCGTCTGAGGAAAATCAGACGGTTTTTATTTAGCCGTATTTCAAAAAAAACCGTGATTTCTCACGGTGCTTGTTTCCATTTGTCAGCCCAGACCTGGATCGAATCCAACGCCTTCTCCAGTTCCGTCCCTTGATCGCTCAATGAATATTCGATCAACACCGGGACTTCCGGATAGACGTTACGGAGAACCAAGCCTTCATCTTCGAGTTCCTTCAGCCGAGCCGCGAGCATACGTGCGCTCAAATCCGGGATCGCCTGATTCAACTCGCCGAAACGAAGGGGTTTTTCCGCAAGGATACGGATGATCAATCCATTCCATCGTTTGCCAAGAATTTGGAACGCACTTTCGAATCGCGGACAGAGCCGGACGATTTCGCGCATCATATCACTCCTTTGATGAATTGATTATACCACTTTTGTGAAAAATCAAAGGAATATGACTTTATCCGCTTGCACAATCAAACCATTTTCTCCGTTCGCAAGTTTATTGATGCATCTTTCTTCGTAGAGCGCACTGAAACCTGACTCCATAAAGCAAAATATCGACTTATTTCACCTGCGGGAAAAAATATGTCATAATGAAATAAAGCCGGACGAAAGGAGTACTTATGGAAAAAACAGTCGTGTTTGTGCGGCATACCGAGGCACAGGCGCCGGAAGAACAAAGTGAAGAAGCGAAACGTGCATTGACTGAAAAAGGGAAGGCGGATGCCAAGAAAATCGCCCGCAGCATCAAGCCGATCCTGAAGGATGGTAAACTGACCGTACTGTGCAGCCCGCTGATCCGGGCGGTGGAAACCGCCGCGATCCTCGCGAAGAAACTCGATGCGGATGTCGTCTGCGCCGATTGGATCGCCACAGGAAGTCTGGACAAACTGCAGGAAGCCATCCTGGCCTGTACGACCGAATACCTTGTCATCGTGGGACATGAGCCTTCGTTGAGCCAATGGATCGACAGTTGCTGCCACGTCAGACTGCCGATGCGCAAAGGTACAGCCTGCGCGCTCCGCTTCAAGGAAGATGTGAGCGAAGGTGCCGAACTGTTGTGGTATCTCGATAAGAACGCCGTACCTTGGAATGAATGAAGCCTTGTTTTCACTGACTCTCGAATTCATACGATCGGCCGATTACCGTGCCTTCATTTTGCGTACGCCGCATCTGAAGTCACCGCATGCCGCGTTTTTCGGTGTGTTGTCGGGTACAGCCCGCATCTATGTGAAACGTAATCTTCAACTTTGCGAAGTCACCTTGACATCCAACGGGGCGTTGTCGGACATCCTGTTCGATCTGCGCCAATGGATCGAACCGCATACCGTCATCCTGAAGGATTTTGCGATCAAATCATCGGATGACTTCCTGTTGTCCGAATTCAATCATTGCCTGCATGCCTGCGTCGCAGCATGGACGGCTTGCTTTGCGCACCCGCATGATCCCGAATCTTTCCATCAATTACGCCTGGCATTGCGTTCTTTCCGTTCGCACCTTCAGATCTTGCGTAAAATCAGGACCCAAGGACTCGACGAACTGCGCGCAAAAACCAAGATATTGGCGAAATCAAGCAATGAACTGCGGGACGTCGATGTCCGTATCGAACTCTATGATAAGTTCGGCGAAGCAATCCCCGCTTCGTTAGTGGAAGAGCGCAAACAACGTCTGGATAAAGCCGTGGATTTGCTGATCGATGACGCGGCCGATATCGGAATGCTCGCCTTGCGTAGTCTTGCCTCGCTTGATCCGATCGACGACGGCCAGGAGAAATTCAGTAAACAGATAACGAAACAGACCAAAAAAGCCGCCAAGCGGTGGCGGAAACTTGACCTGAAAGAGGATGCGGCGATCCATGCGCTGCGGATCAAACTGAAGATGCTGACCTACGGATATAACGCCGTCGGCGCGAAAGACGAGGAAACAATCGCAAGAGCCAAATCGATCAAGGCGATCCAATCGCGCTTGGGGGATGTCCGCGACCTGCGCAGTTTCTATCGTTTGGCGGGATTGGATACGGAAGTACGATATCGCGTCGTCCAGAAACTGAGTTCACTGGAGCGCGAACTTGAAGAAATGGAAATCAAATAACTAAGAGGCTAGGGCCTCTTTTCTTGTTGAGGAAGGGAATGACAGAAGCGTCCGGATTTGCGTATTTGTGAAAAGAAGGGTATACTTTAACTAGGGTAGCGGAAATGTAAAAGCGATCTACGTTAGTTTCACCGGAGACGGTGTTTGTTGATGTTACCCGAACAGCGAAGAAAACCTTTTTCAACAAGCGTTCCGCAAGGATGCTTGATCATTGGCGGTTGCTTACGCTGTGCAACGATCAAATCTTAAATAGCTTACCGGTATTCCAAATGTAAGGAGGAAAAACCGTGTTAGGTACCATTGCCATCATTCTTGTCATCTTATGGCTGCTCGGCATCGTGACCGCGACGACCATGGGTGGATTCATCCACGTATTGTTAGTCATCGCCATCATCATCGTATTGCTTCGTGTCATCAGCGGAAAGAGAATTTTCTAGATCCGCTGCATACAGCGCGCAACCATCCGGGTCAGGATGGCTGTGCATTATCTCCCGTTTGAATCATGAGCGGGCTTCATTCAATGACCCTGAAAATCGGATCCGTAAGGACCCGTTTTTTATTGTATAAATTATGCGTGAAAAAAACGCATAGTATGATAAAATATCCATGTGCAAAAAAGGGGTACGTATGGAACTCAAGATGATCGTCATGGATATGGATGGAACATTATTGAAACATGACCAGACAATCGGGGAAACGACCAGATCCGAGCTTGAAAAGGCTCAGGCGAACGGCGTTCTTTTAGTGTTGGCTTCCGGCCGTCATCCCAAGGTCTTGCACCGCAACGGATCACAGCTCGGCATGCAGGCGCATAAAGGCTATTATATCGGCGTCAACGGCGGGGAAATCGTCCGCTGCGACACGATGGAGATCCTGCGCAAAGTGACGTTGAGCGTGGATGAACAGCGTGAGATCATCGCATTTGCACAATCGCATGCGATCGAAGCGATGGCGGTTGAAGATGCAAGTATCCTGGATTTCGTGCCTGCCGCATTGATGGAACGGAAATTGAAGTATCGGGAAGAAAAAGGCATCGCCGCCGATGTTCCTTTGACTGCCGGTACGTTCGGGTTGGTCATCGACCAACGCCGCAACTACACGTCGATCCGATTCGCGGATGAGGTTTCGGAAATCAGCGAGCCTTCCAACAAGGTGTGTTTCGCCGAGGATGCCGATACGTTGCATGCTTTTCACGAAATTCTGCTGGAAAAGTTCTCGCATCGTTTCTCGATCGCGCTGACCAGCTCGTGCTGGCTTGAACTGACCCCCAAACTTGCGGATAAGGGCATCGCGCTGAAATACGTGATGGATATCGAAAAAATCACTTCGGAACAGGTGATGGTTTTCGGGGACGGGGAGAATGATCTTCCGCTCTTCCGCGAAAGCCGCCACAGCGTCGCGATGGGGAATGCGATGGACAGCGTCAAGCAAGCCGCGGTCTATGTCGCCGATACCAACGAAAACGACGGGATCGGATATTTCCTAAAAAAAATAGGCTGACGCCTATTATTTCTGCTTCGTTTTACCGAATACCGTCCGCGCAAGTTCCTGCTCGGGTACGTGTTTCATGAAACGTTTCACGATCTTCGTGCTCTTGAAACTTTCAATCGCGAAATGTTCGTTGTCCAGCATGTTGATCTCAATCGCTTCGCCGAGGGCCAAACCCGGATTGAATTTCCAGTCGCGGATTTCATTCCAAGGCAAGTGATGGACGATGGTGGGATCGAGACGATCGAAGACGCTGACGCCGTCGGCGTAGACTTCGCAGACGATGCGATCCTTCACCCGCAACAAGGCGTAGGTGAGGGTCAGCAGGATGATCAATCCGAAGATGACCATCGCCATATTCAAGGTCGCAATCAGGGCAAGTCCCAAAACGCCCATGAAGATCAGACTCGGATACGGGATCAGTTTGACCCGTAATTCAGGTTGGATGCCTTGCTTATGGTCGGCTGCCACAAGATATTTCGATGTTTCCATAATGATTCCTCGTTTTCTTACGCAGAAAGTATAATAGATATCTGAGCCTTTGACAACAAGTACTTCACGAAAAGCAGACAAGAAACTTTCCGCCC
>JBAVGP010000226.1:0-2392 GCA_049684955.1 Erysipelotrichaceae bacterium | reverse complement strand
GCGCCGGCCGAATCGCCGACCAGATAGACATGTTGGGGATCCAGATCATAGGTATCGCAATGGGTCGCGATCCAATTCAGGACCGCATGCAGATCTTCGATCTGGGCGGGAAACGGGGCATCGAAAGCCGAGCGGTAATTCACGGTCAACACCGCGTAACCGTGGCGGGAAAGTTCCATCCCGTAATAACGATAATAGGAATTCTTGTCGCCGGACACCCAGCCGCCGCCGTGCACATGTACGATGACCGGAAGTTTCCCTTCGTAATCGTAAGGACGGGCGATATCTAACCGGTGGGCAGGCAAATCATCGTCGAGATACGGGACATCTTCGATCAGACTCATGCCTTGCGGCGGTTTCGCGAAGGTATAGTAAAGATGGTCGTTCTCGGAAACGATTTTCCACATCAGCATCAAAATCGGATTGTTGACCATGGCGACCTGCTTTCATCGATTCGCGGACGAATCATCGGATCATAAAGAGAAAATGACATCCCTGCCACCCATGCCTATTATGTTCCGAGTCCTTGTCTGCGTCAACTTTGCGATACGTCAGCGTCTTGCGCTTTCATGCGGGGATGATACAATGAAATCAATGAGAAACCCTCTTGGGAGGCTATTATGATCCATGCCTATGCACGTACGTATCAAGCCGTTTTCCGTTTAATCCTGCCCCATATGCCCTGGCGGCAGCCCGAGTTGATCAAAGGCGAAGGAAGTGCATCGATGATCGGTGATATCGTGAAACGCCGCGGTATCGACCGTGTGTTGCTTGTGAGCGACCCGGGGCTTGCGAAACTCGGCATGATCGCGCAAATCAAGGATTCCCTGGAGAAAGCTGATGTCCAAGTGAGTGTCTACGATAAGACGCAAGCGAATCCGACCATCGATCAGATCGAGGAAGCGCTGAAGATCTATCATACCGCACAAGCCCAAGGCATCGTCGCATTGGGCGGAGGTTCTCCGATCGACCTTGCGAAAGCCGTCGGCGCACGCATCGCCAAACCGAACAAGACGATCCAGCAGCTTAAAGGAATTTTAAAGGTAAATAAGGCCATCCCTCCGCTTTTCGCCATCCCGACGACCGCCGGCACCGGCAGTGAAGTGACCGTCGCAGCCGTCGTGACCGATGCGCGCACCAAAGAGAAATACGCCGTCTCGGACATGCATCTGATTCCCCTGGTCGCCATCCACGATCCTTTATTGACGGTCGGACTTCCGCCGCACATCACCGCAACGACCGGAATGGACGCCTTGACGCATGCTGTCGAAGCGTATCTGAACCGTACCTCGATGCCGGTGACACGAGTCGAAGCGGAAGGAGCCGTCGAACTCATCTTCCGCAGCCTATATGCCGCCTATATAGACGGACATGATATCAAAGCACGGGAAGATATGCTGCAAGCCGCTTTCCTGGGCGGCGCCGCCTTCACCAAAGCCTATGTCGGAAACGTGCATGCGATGGCGCATCAACTTGGCGGATTCTATGGCGTCCCGCACGGTCTGGCCAACGCCGTCCTTCTCCCTTTGGTGTTGGATGCCTATGGCGATGCGATCGAAGATGATCTGGCAAAACTAGCCGTCGTCGCGAAAATCAGTTCGCCCAATGAATCGAAACGCTCACGTGCCCTTGCATTCAAAGATGCTGTCAAAGCGTTGAACGACAAAATGAATATTCCGCAAAAGATCGACGGAATCCGCGAAGAAGACCTGCCCATCCTGATCAAACGGGCATTGTCGGAAGTCAATCCGGCTTATCCTGTGCCGGTCATCTTCAATGCGAAAAACATGGAAGAAATCTACCACAGGATCATGAAGTAGAGTAGCTTATCCAACTTACCGAATGATTAAAATGTACAGCCTTCCCTCTCTGGTGAAGGCTTCTTTTATGATGAAGACATAACGGATAAGGTGGTGGTGTGTTTTCACCAAACCATCACCAAAAGTATGACAAATGTACTTTGAAACACAAACAATCCAGACTTTATTTGCATATTATACGTTATACTTATCGCAATATCTGACATATCGTTCACAATCCGACCTTTTGGGTATGGATAAAGTCGAAAACAGGGGTTGACCAAGTTAAGCGCTTACATTTATACTATAAACATACGCGCACTTGTTTTCCTGAGTTGCGTCTAGAAGTGACTATTTCATGAAGCACTCTGCGCAAAAATAAGCAGTCTGTTAAATGCATTATCACTCACATGGGATTCTACCGGAGTACAATCAATTTCATGCTTTTGGATTGATTCGATATCCGGATGAACATAGTTAAGCGAAAGCTTAGAAAGGGAGATAGAATGAAATTTTTAAGAGCAGTGCTTGGTTACATGATCGCTGGGATGTTCGTTATGGCTGTATGGGGCAAAATGGCTTCGGATCCTTCG
>JBAVGP010000225.1:0-7419 GCA_049684955.1 Erysipelotrichaceae bacterium | reverse complement strand
GTGCAATGTTCTTCGGATAAAGGGACGGTCGCAAGCATGAAGGTGCGGTTATATTGGGGATAATCGCTTTGAAGGTAGTTCACTTGGGTTGTATCCAAGACAAGCGGTTTCAGATCTGGATTCGGCAATAAGGCTTCCAGCGGGAATCCTTTGACCGGGAAATTAACGCAATCCAACAGATCCCGGGCGGCCGGATTGATTTCGACGATCACCGCTTCGTCGTCGACGATGATGATTCCGTTGGGGGTATGTTCGATGACTGCGTTGGACATCGATTGGGCTTTTTCCAGCGCGAAAGGCAGGCAAAGGAAGGGATCGGCCTTCTTGTCGAGGACCGCGATCGCTTTATCTCGGCAGGTCGGATAGCCGCAGGCACCGCAATTGAGTTCTTTGGAGGGATCGGTCTTGCCTAGTTTGGCGAGGACCGTCCGGATATCATAGTCGGAATAGGTTTTAACGATAAGCGGATGCGGCAGATAGGCTGTTTCCACAAGTTCCCGATTTACCGGCAGCACATCTTTTTCGCGTGTCATGCGGATCGCGTTGATGGCGGAAATCTCACGGTCCTTATAGGGACGCAGGATCGGTCCGTTGAGGCAAGATCCGACACAGGCACTCATTTCGATGAAAGTTCCGGGTAATGATTGATTTTGGAGTGCTTCCAGTACTTCTTTGACCCGGTCGATCCCTTCGACGCACATCAGATCGATATCATCGCTCAAAAACGGGCGGATCGACTTCAGGATGCCTGTCGTGGAAGGATAGGAACGGGTGATGCGCCCTTGAAAGACTTCGGTGTTGGTCGGCGGATAACGATCGTCGCGGATGCGCATCATGGTTTCGAGTTCGCTCATCGTGACCACGCCGTCGACATACGCGCGATGTTGGGACGCCTCTTTGATTTTGGCGATGCAGGGTGAAATGAAGACGACTTTTGCGTCCGGATGTTTTTCTTTGATGAGTTTGGCGGAGACGACCATCGGCGACAAGTCCGGTGCCAACAAGCCGACGAGGTCGGGATAACGCGTTTCCACGAAGGTCACGACAGCCGGACAGCAGGTGGAAATGAAGGTCTGATCGGGATGTTCGCTCATTAATCGGATATATTCAGCCGAGACAAAAGCCGCGCCTTGGGCGGTTTCAATCACATCGCTGAAACCGACTTCCAATAAGCGTTGTTTCCACTTTGAAAAATCCGCGTTCAACACGGGATAACTCGGGGCCAGGCTGGCGATCACTTCTTCTCCGCTCAGAATCCACTGGCGGACATTGGAAAGGTCGCTGGTGATCTGTTTGGCGTCATGCGGACATACGGTGTAGCAGGCGCCGCACAAAATACATTCTTCTTCGTCGATTTCTGGTTTTCCGTTGACGAAGGCGATCGATTTGGTGACGCAGGCCCGTACACAATGATGGCAGGACTTGCAATTGGCTTCAAACAGGGAGATAGGGTTCATCGAAGTGCCTCGTCAAGCGCAAGGTTCAATTGATCCTCGGCTTGGTCGAGCTGCAGGATGCGGATCATCTTACCGTCGATCTTGACGCCGATCCCGTGTTCGCAGGCATTCATGCAGAAGGAACCCTTCAGTTCGACCTGGCTGTCCAATCCCCGCTTTACCAGCAGGTCTTTCACGATCAGGACGACCTTATCCGAACCTTTCACATAACACGAACTTCCGATACATATTTCGATCGTCATAGCGACCCTCCGTAACTCATAATGAGATTTTTTTCACAATTTAGTTTAGCATATTTCATGCATTCCCGCAATCCTTCTTTTATGGAACTTTCACGGATTGGACGGTGTGTGTGGTCGCACCCAAGTATCTATGATATGATGGCAGCGAGGTGGTACTATGGGTTCGATCATCGCGATCGGCACGGCAGTGATCGACACGGTCCTGCATACCGAAGCCGCATTGGATACCGGAATATGCAATAAAGTCGGACGGAGTTACGCGGACGGCGGAGCGATCCGGAATGTCGCGCATAATCTTTCGTTATTGAAGGACGATGTTTTGTTTTGGGCGAAGTTCGGAAACGATACGGAAGCCTTGGATATGCTGACGCGGACCGAGATGCTGGGGATACAGGTGCATGGGAAATTCATCAACCTGCCGACGCCGCATTTCTATCAATTATTTTTTGGGGATACGTCGATGATGGTTTCCACGACGACCTCCGATTTCTATTTCGACAAGACGGATCTGCTGCCTACTTTCCTTGTACATAACGAGAAAGTCGGGATCACCGATCAAGATGACTTGGGATTCTTAAAGAAGTTGACCGATCGAAGTCCGCAAATCCGTTGGGTCGCGCTGGGTTTCCTTCCGCCGATCGAACTGCAGGATATGTTCTGCGCCGTCTTCCTGAATAAGCACGAAGCTTTGCGTTACGCGGACTCCGTCGATGACTTCTTCAACCTCGCCTTCGACTTCCCTTTGATCGTCGTGACGCTGGATAAGGAAGGCTTGCTTTACTGTACTGACGACGAGCCCGTCGCTCTGCCTGCCCCGGTTTTAGGTAAAGGCAATGTCTTGGGGATGGGCGATGCCTTGGTCGCCGGCTTCCTGCATGCCTATCTCAAGGAATTACCGGTAAAAGAATGCCTGGACTTCGGAATCCAATGCGCCCAAAAAACCTCGGAAGTCCATGCGGCGATCAATTCGGAGATAGCCCAGCTGATCTGATAAAAAATGAATGCGACCTGAGAAGGCCGCATTTTTACTATATTTTAACGAATTGCGCGACATCCATCACGAAGATGGTGGCGCCCCCGACTTGGACTTCGATCGGGAAGGACGCATAACGTCCGATATCATAGGAAGCGGTCGACGGCACGATTTCAGTGCGTCGTTTGCTTTCCTTTCCGATGACTTCGATGCATCGGTCGACTTTTTCATCTTCGGTACCGATGATCAGCGTCGTATTGCCGGCGCGCAGGAATCCCCCGCTCGTGGAAAGCCGTGTGACGGTGAAATTCGCCTTGTTTAATGCGTTGGTGACGTCGTGGGCATCATCGTTGGATACGATCGCGAGTAATAGTTTCATGATCTTTCCTCCTCTTCTGACACCGATATTATACCATAACTAGACATTGAACCGGAAATGCAGGACATCGCCGTCTTGGACTTGGTATTCTTTGCCTTCCAGACGGAGCTTTCCGGCATCTTTCACAGCCTGTTCGCTGCCCAACGCGATCAAGTCGGAATAAGCATAGGTTTCCGCCCGGATGAAGCCTTTTTGGAAATCGGTATGGATGACGCCGGCACATTCCGGAGCCTTCATGCCTTTCGTGAAGGTCCACGCGCGGACTTCCTGGACACCGGCGGTAAGGAAGGTGCTCAGTCCCAATAATTTATAGGTCGTCTTGATGATGCGGTCCAATCCGCTTTCCTTGATTCCCAGATCATTGAGGAATTCCTTCTTATCGGCAGCTTCCATCATCGCCAGTTCTTCTTCGATCTTGGCGCAGATGGGGATGACTTCATTCTTTTCATCTTCCGCGAATTTCTTGACGATCTGATAATAAGCGTTGGCTTCGGGATTCGCGATTTCCTCTTCGGACATATTGGCGACATAGATGACCGGTTTTGCGGTCAGGAGATTGTAGCTTTTGGCGAACGCGGCTTCATCGCTCTGCAGTTCGACACTGCGGGCGGATTTGCCTGCCATCAATGCGGCGTAGATCTTACGTAAGCCATGCAGCTCATCCAAGGCTTCTTTGTCTTTTTGGGCGGCTTTGCGTTCGACTTTATTGATCCTGCTTTCGACGCTGGCGCCGTCCGCGATGATCAGTTCGAGGTTGACGATCTCGATATCCCTTAGCGGATCGACCGAACCTTCCACATGGGTGATGGTGCTATCGTCGAAACAACGGACGACATGCACGATGGCATCGACTTCGCGGATATGGGCGAGGAACTTGTTCCCCAACCCTTCGCCTTTACTGGCACCCTTCACCAAGCCTGCGATATCGTTGAACTCGAAGGTGGTGTAGATGGTCTTGCGGCTCTGAAACATTTCGTGTAATCTATCGATGCGTTCGTCCGGCACTTCCACGACCCCGACATTGGGGCTGATGGTCGCGAAGGGATAATTGGCCGCTTCGACTTGGGATTGGGTGATCGCGTTAAACAACGTCGATTTCCCGACATTCGGCATTCCGACGATTCCTGCGGTTAAGGGCATAGGACAGCTCCTTTCAAAGCGTTGGTTCTTCTTTGGGGGTATGTTGGATGACTTTCTTCAGTTTCTTTTCGAATTCACTGCGGTCGAACATGATCGCCGCGCCGCAACCCAGACATTTGATTTTGATATCGGCACCCATGCGGATGATTTTCCATTGTTTGGATTTATGGCAAGGGTGTTCTTTCTTCATCTCGACGATGTCGTCCAGATCATATTCCATTTAGACCTCCCGATGGCTTTCATGTTCGAAGTAAGCGTCCATCGTGTTTTCCAAAAGCATCGCGATGGTCATCGGACCGATGCCGCCCGGTACCGGGGTCATATTGGCGACATAGCCGTTCATCGCTTCGAAATCCGCGTCGCCAACCAGTTTTCCGTTCTCGAGCCGGTTGATCCCGACATCGATGACGGTGGCTTTGGAGCTGACATGGTCTTTCTTGAGGAAATAGGGTCTTCCGATCGCGACGACGATCACATCGGCAGCCCGGGTATAACGATGCAGATCCGCGGTTTTGGAATGGCAGATCGTCACGGTCGCATTGCGATTGAGGATCAGCTGGGCGATCGGACGACCGACCAGGTTGCTTCTCCCGATGACGACGACATCTTTGCCCTGTAATGGGATCTGGTATTCATCCAACAGACGGATGATGCCGCGCGGTGTGCACGGTTCGAATCCTTTGATCTGCATATGCAGTTTCCCGACGTTGATCGGATGCAATCCGTCCACGTCTTTCATCGGATCGATCGCCCGTACGATTTCCTGGGCGTCCAATTCGGCAGGCAGGGGTAATTGTACCAGAATCCCGTCGACATTGGTATCCTCATTCAGCCGTTGGACGACCTTGATCAGCTCGGCTTGGGAAATGGTGCGCGGAATATGCAGGACTTCGCTTTTCATCCCGACGCGCTGGCATGCTTTTTCTTTCCCTGCCACATAACTCATCGAAGCCGGCAGATCGCCGACGATCAAGACCGTCAGCTGCGGCGTCCGCTTATTGTGTTCCTTCAGAATCTGGATACGCAGTTTGACCGCTTCCTCCACTTTTCTGGCTGTGGCTTTGCCATCCATCAGTTGTGTCATGCTTTTTCCTCCTTGGTATCGTAGATCACCGTGACCGGACCGTCATTGGTCTGGGTGATGGTCATATGCATCTGAAAAGTCCCGGTTTCCACCGGCACGGATGCCCGTACTTTCGTGTTGAACGCTTCGTAGAGCTTGTTGGCGAGTTCGGGACGCGCGGCTTTGTCATAGGAAGGCCGATGTCCTTTGCTGGTATCGCCGATCAGGGTGAACTGCGATATCGAAAGAACCGAACCTTTGACATCGATGACGCTCAGGTTCATCTTGCCGTTATCATCGTAGAAAACCCGCGCATTGGCGATCTTGTAGGCCAATTTCATCGCATCGTCGATCGTATCATCGACGCGCACGCCGACATAAACGACCAATCCGCGGCCGATCTTACCGACAACCGTATTATCAACTTCGACTTTTGCGTCTACTACACGCTGTAAGACTGCTCGCATTGAAATCACCTCTTTATCATTTTACTATCTTTTCATCGATGTTAGAATAGATAAGAGGTGATTCGATGAAACAACCCCTGGCATTCAGAATCCGACCTACAACTTTGGATGATGTGATCGGACAAACACACCTGGTTTCCAAGGGTGCCTTATTGCGTCGGTGCATCGAAGAGAAGCGCCTCTTTTCGATGATTTTCTTCGGTCCTCCGGGTACGGGCAAGACGACCGTCGCCGCCGTGATGGCGCAGGAATTGGAATTACCGTTGCGTAAATTCAACGCCGTGACCGGTAATAAGAAGGAATTGGATACGATTTTCGCGGAAGCGAAACTGTATGGATCGATGGTCGTCATCGTCGACGAAGTCCATCGGCTGAATAAAGACAAACAAGATCTGTTATTACCGCATATCGAGGATGGCACGATCATCATGATCGGCGCCACGACGTCCAATCCATTCTTCTCGATCAATCCGGCTGTCCGATCACGCTGCCAGCTGCTTGAATTCAAGCGGATCAGCGACGATGACATGCATCTTGCATTGGATCGCGCGCTGAATCATCCCGATTCGGAGTTGGGCGGATGCACGTTGAGTCCGGAAGCCGCCAAAACGATCTGCGACCTCAGTAACGGCGATATCCGTTATGCGTATAATCTGTTGGAAATCCTGGCGATTGCTTTACCGGGCAAGGAAATTTCCCGCGAAGACGTCGCGCAATATACCCGTCAAGCGAACATGGCGATGGATCATGATTCGGATGATCATTACGACGCACTCAGCGGATTTCAGAAGTCCATCCGCGGCAGCGATCCGGATGCGGCGCTCTATTATCTGGCACGATTGATCCTGGCGGAAGATATGGATTCGATTGAACGGCGATTATTGGTGACGGCTTATGAAGATATCGGTCTGGCTAATCCTGCAGCGGTCGCACGGACAGTCAATGCGGTCGATGCGGCGAAGCGCGTCGGATTCCCCGAAGCATCGATCATCCTGGGTACGGCAGTCATCGATCTGACCTTATCTCCGAAGTCGAAAAGCGGGTGTCTTGCGATCCACGCGGCGATGGCGGAGATTGAGGAACATGCGTATCCGGTCCCGGATTATCTGCGTCTTACCCCGGTCGGAATGAAGGAAGAGGATAAATATCCCTATGATCGTGCCGATTTGTGGCACAAGATCCAATATCTGCCCAATGCGGTGAAAGACAAAAAGTTTTATACACCCAACACGAACAGTGTTTATGAGAAACAATTGGCTGTGAACTTGACGGAACTCAAGAAGACAAAACGCAGGACCGATTTGGCGAAACTGAAGAAAGAGAAATAGAAAAGAGCCCGATTGATTTCGGGCTCTTCTTTGTAGGAGTTGTGAACTACTTGATTACGACTGCGTTTGCGATAGCTTTTTGAGCGGCTAATTGGAACGGGGTGATTCCGATGGTGACGGAAGTCTTCAGATCGGCTCCGGTCGGAACTTCTTCGGTCGTCGGGATCGCCATGATTTCAGCACTGGTCTTGCCTACGAAGTAGGTTTCGAGAGCTGCATCTTGTTCAAACCATTCTTTTTTGATTCCAGAATTCCCTACCATTCCATAAGCGGCGCCTTTTTCCTTCTTCGTCGCAACAACATCTGCTTTGACGATTGCGCCTACTGCATCGAATGTGCCCGAGTTCTGGGCTGCAACTCCAGGCGGAAC
>JBAVGP010000224.1:0-4872 GCA_049684955.1 Erysipelotrichaceae bacterium | reverse complement strand
CGGGAAGCAGAACAGGATGATCCAGAACGCGATCGAAGCCTGTTGGATCTGGACGTGGCCGGTGGTGAAGATCGAACGGATCTTGGTGACCTTGCGGAATGCGACCAATAAGATGTTCAGCGACAACGCGATCAGCAGCAGGATCATGACCTGCGAGAAGGTGCGCCCGAATTGTTCAGGCAAACCGGCTGTTACGGCGTTTTGTCCGAAATAGGGATCGATGACGACGGCGGACAGATTGAATTTGTCCTTGAGCCCGACCAGAATCGGACGGAAACCGTTGACCAAGCCGCCGGAACCTACGCTCAATACGAGATATCCGACCGTGGCCTTGATGAATCCGGCAAATGATTCATAGAAAGGACGTCTCAACAACGAATAACCGAGGAAAACGATCAAGCCTATGAAGAAAGCGGGTTGCGTTAGGATGTTACTTGCGAAGTAAGTCCACGCCTTGAGCAGAAAATCCATCTTTGCCTCCTTTGACCCGGGGACGGCCCCGGAATCCTCTTGAATTACGGCATCACGCTTTTATATGAATGTTATAGTTCATATAAACCAATATATGGTTGTAAGCGCTCAACTGATAAGTACATATTATCGAATTGTCAACGGAAATGCAAGATATTTATGGACGATTTTAACGAAAAATAGAGATAATTTCATAAATTAGCGCTTACATTTGAAGAAAATAGCGAAAATCATTGACATGTGTTCATAATGTTCATAAAATAGATACGAAGAGGTAACATTATGAAGAAAAGAGACACTCAGGAAATCTTCCGCAACGCAACCAACATCATCGTCTATATCGTTTTCGTCATCTACGGCGGGTCGATCCTGTTGAAATGGAACTCGCTGGCCTTGCAGATCGGCTTTGGATCCTTCATGGCGCTCTGCCTGTTCATCGCCATCTTCTATGACATCCTGCGCTATCACAATCGTCAGGCGGTCATCGCGATGAACTTCACATTGGACGACGCGCGAGCACGCAAGCACCGGGACTTCGTCGCCAAGTACGATTTCTTCAAAAGTTATACGCTGAACCTGCTGATTCTCGACCTGCATTTCGCACAGAACGAGCAAGACGCCGCAAAAATGAACGCACTGCTGGAAAAAGGCGAGAAACGCTTGCGCCGTTCTATTGATACTTTGCTGGTCTATTACTATAATATGTTTATTATGAACATTTTGCTTCCGAACAAGACGCAGGCACGCGCATTCTATGACAAATTCGTCGATCTGCGCGGAGTGAAGATCAAAGGCGGGAAGCTTTCCGAAGTATATAACTGGGATGCGGCCGAAGCCGAACTGCATCTGCTCAACAACGACGGGAAGAAGGCACGCGCGTGCCTGCAGAACGTCAACTTGAAATTCATGAACAAGCGTGAACAAGCCTATGTGCTTTTCGCGAAGTACCGGGCGGCGAAACTGATCGGCGATGCCGACGGACAGCGCAAGATGAAAGAAGAACTCAAGCGGGATTATCCGATTGAAGGATTGATCCGCAAGATCAACGAGGGGGATAAGTCATGAAACGGCATAAATCGATCGTCGACAGCCGACGCAACCACATCTATCAGTCACTGCAGGAAAACGGGACGGTCAAAGTCGATGAACTGGCGGAATCCTTAGGGGTTTCTTCCCTGACGATCCGCCGCGATCTCGAGTACTTCGAAGAGAAGAAGCTGGTCGAACGTTTCTATGGCGGCGCCATGCTTGTCAACAAATTTGTGGTCCGCGACAATACCGGTCAAAACAACGCGTTGGCGAAACATGCGATCGCGAAGAAAGCGGCGGAATACATCGAGATGGGCGATACGCTCTTCGTCAACACCAGTTCCACCGCCATCCTCATCCTTAAGTATATCAAAGACAAACGGGTGATCATCATCACCAATAACGGGAAAGCCATCTTCGCGGAAAAGGACCCCATGATCCAGGTCGTCCTGACCGGCGGGGAACTGCGCGAACCCAAGGAAGCGATGGTCGGTGAGTTCGCCATCAACAATCTTTCCCGCGTCACCGCGACACGGTGCTTTTTGGGTTGCAGCGGGATGACCGCCGACACCGGGATCACGACCGCGGTCCTGCAGGAAGTCGCGGTGAACGAAATGATGTTGAACCGCTGTGTCGGTCCGCGCATCATCGTCGCCGATTCCTCGAAGATCGGACGCGACCACAGTTTCGTCAGCGGGTCGATCGACAAATGCACGATCCTGATCACCGACACGCATGCGGATCCGCAAGCGGTCGCCGCCATCAAAGCCGCCGGGGTGACCGTCGTCCAAGTGGAACCGCTGAAAAGCATCGACTGAAACCAACAACGATCCCGCCGGATCGTTTTTTTTTCGCAATTTAGCCGAGTGAAAACCGTTCTTTACATAGCATGGGGTTGTGCTATAATGTCCTCAAATTCCCGGGTTCGGTCTAAACGGGAACAAGTCCAACAAAGCGGTTTTTTTATTATCAGGAAGTCCAAAAGGGGGAAGCGACGATGATCTTGATGGAAGACGGCCATTCGGTGCTGATCAGTAAGAGTCATTTCGAGGATATGTGCGACAAAGAAAAGAAGAAGCACGAATCCGACGCGAAACACGTGATCTTTGCTTTGGAGAAGGATGGGAGAGCGGAAATGGTCCTGCTTATCTTCGCGAACAAATCGGCGTTGGACCGCATGGTGGAGAGTTACATCCACAAGGGGATACGTCCCTATTACACGATTTCGGATTGAAGCGCGCAAGCGCTTTTTCTTTGTAGAGGGGATCGACTGAATCATTACATAGTAGAAACTATAGTTGATGAATTTGCTTGTTAGGAAAATAAACAAAATATTCTGCTTAATCATAAGAAATAGACAAAATATTTTGCTTAATATTCGCAATATGAAGAATAACTTTGTATAATTAAACCAACAAGGTAAAGGAGACCACAATTATGCAAAAAAATGATCTGGAAAACCTCGTATTGAAAATTAGAGCATACAAATGCGAAATGCAGACAGTTGAAGTTAAATCGGCGCAAAAGGGTTGTCCGACAAGGCTTTTTGATACTTTGTCCTCATTTTCCAATCAAGATGATGGAGGAATCATTTTGTTCGGTTTAGACGAGACAAAAGGGTTTGATGTTGTCGGTGTATATGAAGCTCAAGATTTGCAACATCGTATCGCAGAACAATGCAAGCAAATGCAACCCGTAATTCGTCCTTTATTTACCGTGTGTGATATTGACGGGAAAGTGGTAGTTTCTGCCGAAATACCCGGAGTTGATATCACGGACCGTCCGGTCTATTATAAAGGCGCCGGAAGGCTAAAGGGTTCTTTCATTCGAGTTGGGGAGGCAGATGAACCAATGAGTGATTATGAGATATATAGTTATGATGCATATCGCAGAAGAATGCATGATGATATTCGTATTGCCGAACTTGCCGATATTACTCAGTTTGATCTTAGTTTGATTGAGAAGTATATCAATGCTGTTAAAGAAAACAAACCCAATGTCGCTAAACTGTCAAATGATGAGATTTTAGAATTGATGGGAATCGTAAAGAATGGGAAGCCGACACTATCTGGCGTGCTCTGTTTTTCTAAATATCCGCAAGCAGCATTTCCACAACTTTGTATAACCGCAGTTGTTGTTGCGGGGACAAAAATGGGTGAAACAGGTATTGCTGGCGAGCGTTTTACAGCTAATAAAAGGATCGAAGGAACGATTAGTCAGATGCTTGA
This sequence comes from Erysipelotrichaceae bacterium, assembly GCA_049684955.1. Classification (GTDB taxonomy): domain Bacteria; phylum Bacillota_I; class Bacilli_A; order Erysipelotrichales; family Erysipelotrichaceae; genus GWE2-51-13. The sequence goes on along the minus strand of JBAVGP010000224.1, from coordinate 1,144 downwards.
TGAAGCTGTGCTATTCATTAAACGAAATATGCGTGAAAAAACGATTATTGATGCCGATGGTAAAAGAAATGACAAGACTGAATATCCGGTAAAAGCACTCAGAGAAGCTGTGCTAAATGCACTTATGCATCGTGATTACAGTATTCATACTGAAGGGACGCCTATTAGGATAATTATGTTTAATGATCGTATGGAAATCATAAACGTAGGTGGTTTATATGGAAAACTCACAATTGACAGTCTCGGTAAAGTACATGCTGATACTAGAAACCAGACGTTAACCAATATTCTCGAAATACTAAAAATAGCCGAAAACCGCTACTCCGGAATTCCTACGATTCGACTTGAAATGTTGGAATATAAACTGCCTGAACCGATTTTCGAAAGTAAAAGAGGTAGTTTTACCGTTACCTTCAAAAATGGTACACTAAACCAGATGGAACAGAAATCCGTCAAAACTGGAGACGCAGAAAAGGATCTTCTTGAATTTTGTAAAACACCGAAGAATCGCAAAGAGATTGCCGATTTTATTGGTCAGACACAATACTATACGATAAAGACAATGATCATGCCGCTTGTAAGAGAAGGTAAGCTTGAGCTGACAATTCCTGACAAACCTAAAAGCAAAAATCAAGAGTATTATACACGATAAAATGCACCTCTTTCTGTTAGTTTGGCTAACATTTGAGGTGCAGTTCACAATTCGGATCTTCAATGTATTTTATCTTGGAATAAAATCGGAGTTCATCGATTTGCGTAAACCTTCGATGGTTTTCACTTCGATCACGACCCGTTTCGCTTTCCCATCCACAAATGCGATCTCCTTTTTCAGATCCAGCTCACCGGTTCCCAAAGCCTGGTGATCACTTAAGCCGACACAATCATGCAGATGCATATGATTGATACGCCCGGCATGTTGTTCAAGGAATGCCTGATCGACATGATGATAGCGATGGTTATGTCCGCAATCGTAGGTCAATCCGAAAGCCGGGCTTTCCAGCAGCATTTCGATGCCCTGTTTCATATAGGTCTCAAATCCGGTGACGTTTTCAATGCACAGCTTGACGGGCGCATCGCCGATGGCCGCACAGACACGGTCACGGAAGACCCGCAGCCGTTCAAGGTAATACTCGCTGTATTTCTC